>SKVA01000377.1 GCA_007129695.1 Spirochaetaceae bacterium
AGATCCCACCAGACGATCGCGTCGACCGACGGGCGGGAGAAGATCGCGCTGTAGTACGCCTCGACCCGCTCGGCCTGCTCGGCTTCGCCTTCGGGCGTGCTCGGCCATTCGTCGATGTGGTAGTCGTTCAGATCGATGATCGACTTGGGTACTTCGTGGCCCGACAGGATCGTCGTTTCGGTGAAGTGGAGTGGCTTCCCGAACCGCTCGAAGTGGGCGATCACGTCGAGCGTCCTGTCGATGCCGTGGTAGCCGTGGTGCTGGTGTGTCTGGAGGCCGATCACGTCGATCGGACATCCGCGATCCAGGAGCTGCTCGATCAGCCGTTCGTACGCGGGCGACAGATCGAAGTCGTTGATCAGGAGCACCGCGTCGGGATTCGCTTCGCGAGCTGCCTGGAAGCACCGCAGCGTGAGCTCTACCGCGCCGATGTGGTTTGCGATCCGTGTGACCGCGTTGTCGTACTTGTCGAAGACCGGCATGATGACGACTTCGTTGATGACGTCCCACATGTCGATCACGCCGCGGAACCGGCTCACGTCACGCCGGATCCGGTCGAGCTGCTTACCGAGGATCGTATCGTTGTCGTACTCCATGAGCCAGTCGGCGCAGCTGGTATGCCAACACAGCGGGTGGCCCTTGGTGATCAGCCCGCGCTCGCGCGCCCAGCGCCCCGCGGCCAGGGTCTCGGCCTCCATCGACTCTCCCTCTTTGGGCTCGTACCTGCCCCAGTAGAACGGCAGCGTGCCGAAGTTCCACAGGCGCGTGACAAGCGACCGGTACGTGTCGAGCTCACCCGGCTCCACTCCGCGGACGAGCCCGAAGATGTTCGATCCGAAGCCGAAGTCGTGCGCGACCTGGCTGACGGTTGCGGCGGAAGGCCCGCCCGCGGGCGGACCCTTGATCGTGACCGTGAAGTCGTGGAACCGGTTGTGCCTGATGTCGTCTGAGATGCTCATCTGTTCTCTCCTGATCGTAGTCTATCGCAGCCCGGCGCGCGGGCCGCGCCGGGGATACCGAACCAGTTCCGCGGTCAGCCCTTCACGCCACCGATCGTGAGTCCGTGCACGAAGTAGCGCTGCAGGAACGGGTAGACCATGATGATCGGCAGGCTCACGATGATCGTCATCGCGGCGCGAATCGACTTGGGCGTCACCTGGCTTCCGGCCTGGTCGAGCGCGCGGGTGAACGCGTCGGCCATGCTGGTGCCGCTCATCGCTGCGTTCGCGCTCGCGAGGCGTTTCATGAGCTCGTACTGGAGCGTCGTCAGGTTCACGCGCGACGAGTTGTAGATGAAGGTGTCCCACCAGTAGTTCCACTGCCAGACCGACGTGAACAGGACGATCGTCGCGAGGACCGGCACGCACAACGGCAGGATGATCCGGATGAAGATCCAGAAGTCGTTCGCACCTTCGATCTTCGCCGATTCGATGAAGCTGTCGGAGATCCCGCGGATGTACGTGCGAATGATCAGCATGTTGAACGCGGTTGTGAGGCCCGGGAGCCAGTAGACGTGGAAGCTGTTGACCATGCCGAGCGACCGGTAGAGGAAGTAGGTCGGGATCAGCCCGCCGTCGATGTACATCGTGATCACGTAGATGATCGCGATCGGGATCCGGAACACGTACTCGCGGCGGCTCAGCGTGTACGCGACCATCGCGGTCGCGAAGGTCTGCAAGATCGCCGACACGACGGTGCGCGCGACCGAGTTGCGCGCGGCGACCACCATGTTCTGCCCCGACAACGCGTCCTGGTAGCTCACGATCGAAAACTGTCGCGGCCACACCGTGATGCCGCCGCGGATCGTGTCCATCGGTTCGTTCAGCGATACCGCGAGCACGTTGATGAACGGGTAGAGCGTCACAACGACCAGGCCGATCAGGAAGAGCACCTTGAGCGCATCGAATACTACGTCTTCGCGTGTTGCTTTCATCCGCTCCCCCTACATCAGGGTCTCTTGACCCAGCCGCTTCGCGACCGTGTTCGCGCCGATGATCAGCACGATGCTCACGACGCTGCGGAAGATTCCCGCCGCCGCCGCGAACGAATAGCGCTGCAGCTGAAGACCGTATCGTAGCACGTAGATAGTGAAGACCTCCGAGTAGTCCATAACGAGGCTGTTCTGTAACAGATACTGCTGTTCGAACCCCGCCTCCATGAGCTGGCCGATGTTCAGGATCAGCAGGATCACGAAGACCGGTTTGATCCCGGGGAGCGTGATGTGCCAGATACGCTGCAGCCGTCCGGCGCCGTCTATATCCGCCGCCTCATAGAGTTGAGGGTCGATGCTGGTCATCGCGGCCAGGTAGATGATCGCGCCGAACCCGGCAGTCTTCCAGACGTGCGACCACCCGATGATCCACCAGAACAGGTCGGGCCTGCCCATCCAGAGTACCCGCTCCTGCATCAGCCCCAGGCCGACGAGCATGTCGTTCACAACGCCGCGCGGGCCGAGCACCTCCAGTACCAGGTTTGCGGCGACGACCCACGAGATGAAGTGCGGCAGATAGCTGATCGTCTGCACGGTACGCTTGAACGGACGGTTGCGCGTTTCGTTGATCAGGATCGCGACGAGTATCGCGAAAAACGTTCCCATGACCAGCTTGATGCTTGCCATCGCGAGCGTGTTTCGCAGTACCCGGTAGAACGTCGCGTCGGCGAAGAGCGTCTGGAACTGCAGCAGCCCAACCCACTCCTGGTCCATGAAGCCGCGCCCGGGCCGGTACCGCTGGAACGCCATGACCCAGCCGAAGATAGGGCCGTAGCGGAAGACCAGCAGGTGGACCAGAAACGGGATGCTCATGAGCATCAGCACTCCCTGATTACGGAAGATCGTCGACCAGTTGCGACGGCCGAGCGTGGCCGGTGCAAGCGCGTCGTGCTGTGCGGAGAAGGTTGATTCGGTCGGGTTCATGTTGCCTCCTGAGAGAAGGCGGGGCTCAACGCCCCGCCTTCTTGTACGAACTGTTCAGGAATCAGATCCTGCACCGGCCTCAATAACCGCCGGCTGCTTCGACGCGACGGTCGATCTCTCGCTGGAGGAACGCGGTGTGCGCGTCACGGTCGCGCTGCGGAATCTGGTTGATCTCCGCGACGAACTCGTTCCAGATCCGGTCGTACTGTCCCCGTGGTGCCATGATCAGCTGCGGGATGTACCGGCGGCGGATGTCGCCGATCCTCGTGCCGGTGATCGACTCGGGGCTGTCGGGCGGCATCGTGATCGTCCACGCCGGGAAGTAGGTCGACCGGCGCATGTCGGGCTGCGGGTGACGGTCCTGGAAGATCTGCGCGAACGTGTCCACGCCGTAGCCTTCGAGTACCTCTATCTGCTGAGGGCGCAACGCAGCCTGGAACACGCTCGGTTGCGTGGCCGGCTCGATGTTATTGATGCCGTCGGGAAAGAGCGAACCGCCATCGAGTCGGATGAAGTTGACCCAGTAGTCGGCACCGTACGTGGTCCTGACCCAGTCCTGGTCGCGCCACTGCGCAACCTGTTCGGGGGTGCGGTAGAAGAGTCCATTGGCGTCGACCATGTAGTCGATCCCTTCGCGGCCCCACGAGCGCATCTTGAGCGTGTCCCACTTCGCGAGGAAGTTGAAGTACTCCATGAGCCCTTCGGGATCGCGCGCCTGCGTGCTGATTGTGATTCCTTCCGACACCTGCGGCTGCGGCGGGTTCATGATCTCAGGATCGTACCCTTCCATCGCGAGCGGCAACGCGACCCACCAGCGGTCCTGGTTCTGGTCCAGAAGGAGGTTCTGCACCGTACCAAACTGCCAGTCCTGGTCGTAGAACGCGAGGATGTTGCCGCCCGACAGCTTTGCCAGGTACTGGTCGTAGTCCATCACGAACGACTCGGTGTCGTAGAGCCCTTCCAGGTGCATCTTGTTGTAGAGCTTGTAGATCCGGTACGACTCTTCCTGGTCGTAGAACGCGCGCGCCTTCCACCGACCGTCGACCCAGTCGACCGAGACCGCCGCGTCGTTCGGGTGACCGCTGAGGATCGTCGGCGCGTTGAAGACCGGGAACTCACGCCACGTCCAGAAGAGGCCCGTCCACGCGTAGGTCTTGTTCCCGTCGATCGTCGGGTGCGCCTTCGCGTACTCGATCAGCATGTCGACCATCTCTTCCAGCGTGTTCGGAAGCGGGTAGTCGAAGTAGTCAAGCACAGCCTTCTGCACCCAGACGCCGTGGCCGGGGTTCGGCGTGCGGTACTCGTCGCCGTACGGCATGACCTGCGGGAACCAGTAGATGTTGCCGTCGGGCTGACGGAACATCTCCATCCGGTCGCCGTAGATCTCCTTGAGGTTCGGGCCGTGGCTTTCGATCAGGTTGTTGAGCGGAATCGCGGCTCCTGCGGCGAGCAGGATCTGCGTGTAGTTCCGCGGATGGATCGCGTCGGGGTAGTCGCCCGATGCGGCGATGAGTCCAACCTTCTGCTGGAGGTCTCCAACGTTGAACTCCCAGTTGATCCGGACGCCCGTCTGCTCTTCGAGCCAGTCGCCGAAGATCGTTCCTCCGGTCGGGTAATCCGCCTTTTCGTAGCCCAGGAAAATGTCGTACTCCCTGAGGCCGGTCGTGGCCCGTTGTCCCGCTCCTCCAGCGAAGGCGGGGACAACGAGCGCGACGATGAAGATCAGCACAAATAGCTTCTTCATACGCAACTCCTTGTATGGTCTGCCTCCAGCGTACCACCGACCGTCAGGAGCGCAACCGGACAATCTCCAGCGCTTCTCCGGGGAAATCTAGGATTCGATGCCGCTGTCGCGGGGCTGCGCGACGCCGGCCCGGTACGCGGCGGGGGTCGTGTCGGTTTCCCGGCGGAATTGTTCTACGAAGAAGTCGGGATCGTGGTAGCCGACCGCCGCGCCGATCTCCGGGACCCGGAGGCTGGTGCTCTCCAGCAACCGGCGCGCCTCCGCGATCCGTGCCTGTCGCAGGTAGCACTTGAAGCTGCTTCCCGTCACCTTCTTGAACATCTGACCCAGATAGACCGCGTTCATGCCGAACTCGTCGGCCAGGTCCGCGAGTGACAGCTGGTCGGCGAACGCGCGGTCGACCCGGCGCTTGACCAGCCTGACGACCGAATGCCGGCCGAGCCTTCGCAGCTCTTCGACCTGCACGACCATCGCGTCGATCGCCGCGTCTATCACGCGCCGGATCTCCGAAACCGGACGCAGCTCGATCTGTTCGGGCAGCCGGCCGATCGCGCCGAGCTCAGGCCCGACCGTCCCGTCGAGTTCCCATATCAGCCGGTTGAGCTTCGCCTGCAGCGCGTAGAGCCAGTTCCGCAGCGCCGCCGTCGACGTCGCTCCCTCCGTCAGCGTGTCACACACCGATCCGAGCGCAGCGCGCGCCGCTGCGGCATCGAGCCGCTCGATCGCGTCGACGATCGTGTCGACCGGATCGCCCGGGATCCGACCCGTCGCGTCTCCATTGTCCGATGCCTGGTGTCCCGCGACGTGAAATCCGGGGCGTCCCATCAGGTAGCGCGACTCCGTCGCAACACGAACGCTGTTGCGCGAACGCCACGCGTCGTTGGCGCCGACAACCGGTATCCCGGCGACCATCGCGATCGGTTGGTCGAGCAACTCGGTGAGCCTATGGTAGAGCCCTTTGACGCGGAGGAGACCCCCGTCGCGTTCGCAGTCGGATCCGATGCGCGTGAGCAGGCAGCCGATCGCCAGGTCGGTCTCCTGGAAGGCGCGCGACGCAGAGGCCGCGTACGCCGTTTCGCGCAGCGCGCCGCTGAGCGCGACTGGCGACCACGCGTCGGGCGCGACGCCGACCGGGACGACCGCCGCGTAGAACAGCCGTTCGTCCCGGTCGATCGCAAGCAGCCTGCACGCCGCGACCACGGTCTCTTCGGTCGGTTGCGACAGCACCAGGCGCCGCGCGACGCTTCGGACGACCAGCGGATCGTGCGTCGCGTCGTCGGACCCGCCGTCATGCCCGCGCTGCCCCGACCGGCGCGCGCCGCGGTCGCGCACCGCGACCAGCAGCCTTCCGAGCTCGTCCTCATCGATCGGTTTGAGCAGGTAGTCCTGGACTCCGTAGCGCAGCGCGGTCCGCGCGTACTCGAACTCATCGTATCCGGTGACCAGGATGATCGCCGGTGCGTACCCGGCAATTTCGCGAACTCGACGGATGAGTTCGAGCCCGTCCACGCCCGGCATCCTGATGTCGGTCACGATGATGTCGGGGCGGTCGCGTTCGATGAACTCGAGTGCCTCCGCGCCGTCGAGCGCAGAGCCCGCGTGCGTGCACCCGTACTCCCGCCAGTCGATGATCGCGTCGAGCCCCGCGTGAATATGCGGTTCGTCGTCGACCGTGAGCACCGACAGTCGGCTCATGCGCGATCTCCGTCACCCGGAGTCACGACCGACCCAACGGGCAGCTTCCGCGCGCTCGCGGTCAGGGTGCATTCGCGCGCCGAACCGTCGTCGGTATCGCCGTCGTCTTCGCCGTCGGCGAGCGGTATCTGAATCACCACCTCCGTGCCGCGGCCCGGAGCGCTGTCAAACCGGAAGTCGAACCGGTCGTGGTAATGGTAACGAAGCCTCCGCCGCAGGTTTGACAGGCCGATGTGACCTCCCGACCGCGACTGATCGCTACCGGCGAGTGCCGCGGCTAGTTCGCATCCTACCCCATCGTCGTGCACGCTGATGCGTACTGAATCGCCGTGGCGAAGCGCAGTGACCGCGATCGTACCGCCGCCCGGTTTGCCTTCGATCCCGTGCACGCACGCGTTTTCAACCAGACCCTGAATCGTCATCTTCGGGATCGTCGCGTTCGTCGCACCGGGGTCGATGTCGATGCGCGTCTGGAGCTTCATGCCGAACCGGTACTGCTGGATCTCCAGATACTCGCGCGTGAACTCGATCTCCTCGCCGACCGTGACGATGTCGCTCTTCCACGTCGTGATTCGCCGGAACGCCCTGCTGAGCTTCTTGATGACCTGGGCGGTCTCGCGCTCGCCCTTGATCGACGCCTTCATCCGGATCGATTCGAGTACGTTGTACAAGAAGTGAGGGTTCACCTGACTCTGGAGCGCGCCGAGTTCGGCCTGTTGCTTGCCGAGTTCGGCCTGCTGATTGGCAACCATCAGTTGGTGGCGCTCGATCTCCAGTTTGTAGCCGCTATTGATCAGCGCGTCGATCTTGCGCGCCATCAGGTTGTAGTCCTCGATCAGATGAGCGACCTCATCGTCGGCCGTGCTCGGCAGGGTTAACGGCGAGAAGTCCTCGCGTTCGACCTTGCGCATCTGTTCGGACAGCGACCGCAGGCGCGAGGTTACCGATCGCGACAGGAGCAGGATGAACAGCGACGCTCCCGCCAGGCTGAAGCCTGAGACGATCAGCAGCCGGGTCCACCGCAGCGACCACGGCGCGATCGGTTGTACCGGCGCGATCGCTCCGCGAACGCGCCACCCCCGCAGCGCCGCGACGGTCGACAGCGGGTCATCGAATCGGTAGCCGTGGTCACCAATGTCCGCGGTCTGCCGCGACACGACGACAGTCCCGTTCGAGTCGACGACCTCGATCGATCCGACAACCTCGCTCGACGCGAGTGCGCGTTCGATGATCGGTGCGTTCACGTCGACGCGGAGCACCATGCGGCCCAGGCGGGTGGTGATCGGATTGTCGAGCTCGCGAAAGACGCTGAGTACCCGCTGCCCTTCGATCACGAGCCGAGGATCGGTGTCGGTGTGGACGAGCGCGACGATTCCCGGGCGCGCAGCGGCGAGCGCGGCGAACCACGCCGTGCCGCGAGCGAAGTCGTCCAGATTGAGGTAGCCCTCCGCGACCCGGAGGATCGGATTGTCGGTGTAGACGATCATCCGCGTGACCGACGGGAAGACGCTCACGTACTTCGCGAGCGCCGGCATCAGCTGTTCGCGGTGGATATCGATGAACTGGTCGAACGACTCGTACGACACGGCGAGCAGCCGGTAGATCAGCCGGTCGGCGTAGACGAACTCGGTCGCGAGGAGGATCGGTTCGAACTCGCGCGCGATGTTCTGCGCGACGTTCGCGACCGACGCCTGCAGAAAGAGCTGTTCCTGCCGCAGCGTATCCTGCGCGACGCTCCGCAGCACGAGCCCGTTGGAGATGACAAGCGGCGCGAAGATCCCGAAGACGTAGATCAGGACGAGCTTCCGGCCGATCGGCAGCGACTGGATGGGGGCGACGATGCGTCGAAAGAGCGGCACGCGCCGATTATACCACACGGAATCGCATTGGATCATCGGATTCCGGAACGGAACTCGGTCGGTGAGCAGCCGACGACCGACCGGAACTGCTTGCTGAACGCGAACTGATCGGAGTAGCCAAGGCGCTCGGCGATCGCTGCGACGGGCATATCGATCTCCGACAGCATGTCGCGTGCCGCGGCGATGCGCGACTCGACCCGAAACCTGGTCGGAGAGACGCCGTACGCGCGGACGAACGCCTTTCGAAACGCGTCGGCTCGCATTCCCGCGGCCGCCGCGGCATCGCCGATCGTCGCACGGTAGCCGTCGATCGACGATAGGAGCCGCCTGGCCGGTTCGAGTCGCGCGCCCGTCGACGCCCTGACGCGTATCCC
>SKVA01000559.1 GCA_007129695.1 Spirochaetaceae bacterium
AGCGCTGCAGATGCGTATAGCAGAGTCCAAGGTAGTACGACAGTTCCGGATACTCGGGTGATTCGACGTGTATGTTGAGCAGGTGAGTCAGCGCGCGATCGTAGTGGCCGCGCTTGAGCAGCCTGATCCCTTCGTTGAGCATTACGAGTCGGGCTCCGCCTGGCTGAACACCGCCTGCCGGTACTTTTCGTCTTCGTGGTGGTCCACCGGGTTGAGATAGATCGGGCTGACGGAGATCGAACCTTCGGCGACCGCGGTCCAGTCGCTGCCCTTCTCCATCGCATTTTCGATCGGATGGCCGTTCATGAAGTAGTACCGGTCGCCGTTGGGCGACTGAAACTCCTCGAGCTGGTCGTGGTAGACGCGCCAGCTCGGATGCGTGATCTCAACTCGAACATCGTCGGAGTCGATGTTCGGGCCGTTGATGTTCACCAGGTGTCGTGGGTTCCACAGGCCGACGAGCGTTTCCAGGTTGCGCGCGACGAACCGCGCGAGCGGGGCCATATGGAACGGTGGTCGGTAGGAGTTTACGCTGACCGCGATCCCGGGGATACCCATGAACGCGGCCTGCCGGGCCGCCGCGACGGTCCCGGAGTATATGATGTCGGTGCCCAGATTCGGCCCAATGTTGATCCCGGAGATGACGACGTCCGGTTTTTCGCTCATGATTCCGAGCACTCCCACGATTACACAATCGGCCGGTGTGCCGCTGGTCCTGAACACCTGCGAGTCGAGCTCACGGCATCGGATCGGATCGTGCACGGTGATCGAGTGCGATTGCGCGCTGCGTTCGCCGTCGGGGGCGACGATCCAGACTTCATGCGCGGCCCGATCGTTACGATCGTCGTCTGCGTCGCGCGGGCTGCGCGATAGCTCTACTCTCAGCGCGTCCAGCCCGGCGCTGTCAATGCCATCATCGTTTGTAAGCAGGATCCTCACAACCCCTCCCTGGTTCGACTCGGAGCCCGCCGTCGGTACGGACGGGCATCAGCGATGCGCGAAACCCGAAAATGTGCTCGTACTCGGCGAGTCTGGTGTCGAGTTCGCCGGTTGAGACGGCGTCGTGCAGCACGATCACCGCCGTATGCTTCGATCCCCCGATGGAGCGTGCCCCATGGACGCCGGCGACCTCGTGAACGTGCTTGACGAGCCAGTCGAGTTCGGGCGACGACGCTTCGTAGAGATCGCTCAGACCCTCGTGCGCCTGCGTGAGAATCGCTCCCGCGAGCTTCGGGTCGTCCTCCTCAACAGCGCACACGAATCGGTGAACGCGTTGGTTTTCTTCGATCAGGTACCGGCACCACCGACGCGACTGCTCCGGGACCGTTCCGAGGGCTTCGGTCAGGTCATCCGAGGTTATCTCCTGAAAACTGCAGCCGGTCCCTTTCCCGGTGAGCAGAAGCAGGCACTCTTCGCACAGCGTATCCCTTGTGGTCTTGTCCTGTCCGGTCAGTGCGGACGGTGCTTCGGTGAGAATCAGTGAAAACCGGTCGGCGAACGGCCCGAGTGGTACCGATTCCCAGTCGACTTCGCGCATATCGAGCAGTAGCCCGCTGCGATCGCTGACGAGCGTGCTCCCAAGAAACCCGGACAGGCACGAGTAGACGTTCAGGAAGCTTCGCTCGGAATAGTGCGCGATCGACGCCGTTTCGATCGCAGTCACGCGGTGCTCGAACAGATCCGCGCACGCGCGCGTGAACGCGACGGCGATAGCTTGAGACGACCCGAGCCCGACATCGGGTGGAATCGAGCTGGAAATGGTCGCGTCGAGTCCGCCGACATCGGCGCCGAGCATCCGCAGGCGCAAGAGCACCCCTTTCGCGACGCCGGCGTACCGCGTGTCGGGTCGAAAGCGCAGCGCCGAACTGCTCGTTCGTTTACGCTCACCCAGATCGGCCGCGTACAGGCGCATCGAGCCGTCCGTACGCCGACTGACCGCGACCGACGCGCGCTCGTCGATTCCCAGGAGGAATCCGAGCCCTCCGGTCGCCTCGGTGTGCAAGCCCAGACACGGGACGACACCTGGCGCGGTGACAACTATGTCGGGAGCGACCCCGTGTTCCTGTCGGTGGAGGCTCGCAATGTCGCACATAATCCCTCGGCTCCGATTATAGCCGATGCACCGGTTATTTCAATCGAGCACGGCTCGTCTTCGTGGGCCAAAGCCAGTATCATTCCCGCGTGCACCGTCTGGCCGTCGTAACCGTCCTGTTCTCCGCCGTGCTGTTCTCGCTTGCGCTTCCGAACGAGCTGTTCCTTCTGGGCAATCCGATCCTTGGACTGATCGCGCTGATCCCCCTCTATCTGGCTCTTGGCGATGCCGGAAGCGGCCGCGATGCTGCGCGGCTTGGCGCAGTGTTTGGCGCGGCGTCGACGCTCCTGTCGAACTACTGGCTCATGTTCTTCGAGGACTACTCGGTGTGGACGATCGGGGGCACGACGCTCGGCTACACCGCGTACAACTACCTGCTCGGCGGGTTCCTCTGGTTCGCTCTCACGCAGCGGCGCGAGCTGCGCCCGGTCGCGTTTGCGCTTACGTGGACTCTCTACGAGTACCTGAAGAGCGTCGGATTCCTCGGGTATCCGTGGGGGCTCGCCGCGTACCCGATGAACACCCTCCTGCCGGCGATCCAGCTCGTCGACACCACCGGGGTCTGGGGCTTGACCTTCATCGTCGTGCTGATCAACGCGAGTGTTGGCGATCTGATGCACCGATCGCACGCGACGATGCGCTCCCGCGAGTCGGGGTCTCCCCGTCTCTACAACGCCGCGTTCGCGTTGATCCTGGCGGTTGCTGCGCTGTTGTACGGGTACGTCAGGCTGAACGCCGAAATCCCTGTTCGCGCACGCGTCAGTACGATCCTGGTCCAGCAGAACGCCGATTCGTGGAGTACCCGCGATGTCGCCGGACCGCTGCTGATCGCGCAGAACGCTACCACATCGGCGCTGGAACGCGCGAGCGACCCGGTGGATCTCATCGTCTGGAGCGAGACTGCGCTTCGCTACCTCTTTGTCGACAGCCGTGCGTGGTACGCCGCCAATCCACCCGCGCAGCCGTTTCTTGAGTTTCTGACGACGCTACCGGCGCCGCTACTGACCGGAGCTCCGTTTCTGGACGGAGCAACCGGGAACTACCACAACGCGGCGCTGTTGATCGCTCCCGACTCGCGGGTCCTCGGGTGGTATGGCAAGCGACAGCTCGTTCCGTTCGCCGAGTCGATTCCGTTCTGGGACGTTCCCGCCGTACGATCGCTGTTCGAGCGCGTGGTTGGAATCGGCGGAATCTGGTCCCCGGGACCTCGTCACGCTGTCTTCCCGGTCGAAACGGCCGACGGGACCGTGGTTATCGGGACACCGATCTGTTTCGAGGATGCTTTCGCGCGGGTTACCGCTCGCTTCGTGGTCGAGGGAGCGGATCTGATCGTGAATCTCACGAACAACTCGTGGTCGCGGACCAATTCGGCGCAGATCCAGCACTTCGTAGCTGCGCGGTTCAGGTCGGTTGAGGTGCGACGAACACTGATACGGTCAACGAACTCCGGGTACACTGTTCACATCGACCCTTGGGGACGGGTGGTCGATTCGATTCCGATGTTCGAGACCGGTTCGCTCGCTATCACGGTACCGGTTTACGTGCCCGACCGCCATACGGTCTACCTGGCTTACGGAGACTACCTGCCGGTGGCCGCACTCGCGCTGCTGATAGTACTGGCACTCGGTCACCCGTCGCGCGTGCTGATCCCGCGGCCACGAACGCCCCGGCGCGAATAGCCAGGCTGGCCGGGCCTGCCGCAGTCACGCCGACAAAAAAAGGGCGAGCCGTTCTGGACGGCCGCCCTTTGTTCCGGGAATCACTGAGCGGTTCAGTTTGACTTGATGTTGTACCGCTTGCGGAAGCGCTCGACGCGACCCGTCGTGTCTACGAGCTGCTGCTTGCCGGTGTAGAAGGGGTGCGACGCGCTGGAAACCTCTACCTGGAAGAGCGGATACGTCTTACCCTCAAACTCAACGGTCTCCTTCGTATCGACAGTCGAACGGGTCAGAAAGAGCGTGCCGGACGCATTGTCCTTGAATACCACTTCCCGATAGTTCGGATGAATGTCTTTCTTCACACTACCTCCTTGGTCGTGGACCATCCTTTTGAACAGGCAAGATACGATGGCCCACCGCGAATGTCAATCAGACGGGGTGGGACAGCCAATCCCGCGTTTCTGTCACGCTGCGATCAGTCGCTGACGCTGCTGGTGTTCATCGACCGAAGGAACGCGTCGTTCGTTTTGGTCTTCTGCATCCGCTCGAGGAGAAGCTCGATGACTTCGACGTCGTCCATCGGGTTGATCGCCTTGCGCAGAATCCACATCTTCTGCAGCTCTTCGTCGGTCAGCAGCAGGTCTTCCTTGCGCGTTCCCGATTTCTTGATGTTGATCGCCGGGAACAGACGCCGGTCGCTCAGTTTGCGATCGAGGATGATCTCCATGTTGCCGGTGCCTTTGAACTCTTCGAAGATCACTTCGTCCATTCGGCTTCCGGTTTCGATCAGCGCAGTCGCCACGATCGTCAGACTGCCCCCGTCTTCAATGTTGCGCGCCGCGCCGAAGAAACGCTTCGGCTTGTGGAGCGCGTTGGAGTCTACGCCACCAGAAAGTATCTTCCCAGAAGTCGGGACGGTCTGGTTGTACGCGCGTGCGAGGCGTGTGATCGAGTCGAGCAGGATCACGACGTCCTTGCGGTGTTCGACCAGGCGTCGAGCCTTCTCGAGCACCATCTCTGCAACCTGGACATGGCGGGTCGCCTGCTCGTCAAAGGTCGACGCGATCACTTCCGCGTCGACATTGCGCTCCATGTCTGTAACCTCTTCGGGACGCTCGTCGATGAGCAGCACGATCAGGTAGACCTCCGGCTGGTTCTCGGTGATCGCGTTGGCGATCTTCTGCAGGAGCACCGTCTTGCCCGTGCGTGGCGGCGAAACGATCAGTCCACGCTGTCCCTTGCCGATCGGGCAGAAGAGGTTGATCATCCGGGTCGCCGCGTCGCCGCTGCGCGTCTCCATGTTGAGCCGCTCGTCCGGGTAGAGTGGCGTGAGGTTGTCGAAGGGTATGCGCGTCTGCGCGTTGGCCGGGCTGTCGTAGTTGACCGTCTCCACGCGCAGCATCGCGAAGAATCGCTCTCCTTCCTTTGGCGGTCGGATCTGTCCGTAGACGGTATCGCCGGTCTTCAGGTTGAACAGCCGGATCTGGCTCGGCGAGATGTAGATGTCGTCGGGTCCGGACAGATACGAGTTCTGAGGGCTTCGCAGGAAACCGTACCCGTCGGGCAGGATTTCAAGTGAACCGTACGCGTAGATGCTGCCGTTACGTTCGGTGTGCGCCTTCAGGATCGCGAAGATGACCTCCTGCTTCTTCAGGCTGAGCAGGTTCTCCTGGCTGATACCCAACCGCGTCGCTATCCCGCGCAGATCACGCATGTTCATGCGGGTGAGATCGTTGATGCTCAGCGTCTTGTCACCGCCGTTCTTCCCGTGCTCACGACCGACGTAGTCGTTGTTGCGACTGCTCATACTTCCGCTGGATTGGTACGTTTCGCTCGAACTCTGCGTGTTGTGCGAACTGTGCGTATTCGGCTGTGCATCGCGGCGACCCGACCGGTTTGAACGCTTGCGC
The DNA here is from genome assembly GCA_007129695.1 of Spirochaetaceae bacterium. Classification (GTDB taxonomy): domain Bacteria; phylum Spirochaetota; class Spirochaetia; order DSM-27196; family SLST01; genus SLST01. Next base: position 5,661 of record SKVA01000559.1, read on the forward strand.
CGACCCGATTTGGAGCGCGAATCCGAGTCTGGATGCTCCGACGATTCGGGCTGCCGCTCATCGGGGTCGATGGGGTCTGCTTCGTCTCGCCGGCCACCATTCTCAGTTCCACCCGAATCATTGTCGGCCGGCTCAACGTCGCCCGATGTGCCGTTTGACGACGGACGGTCAGCATCGGCTTCCGCGCCATCGCTGTCCTTCTTCAGTTGCACCTTTCTCTTGCGTGCGATGATCTTCCGCTGCGGCGACGCTTCAGATGGCGTGCCGGACTGCCCGGCCGCATTGGACTGCGGGTCCTGATCCTGATTCGCCTCAAGTCCGAGGGTGTTCTGGTCTTTCGAGGATTTCACTTAGTTCTCCGTCCCGGCAACAGCCGACTCCGGACGAGTCGGCTTAGCGTCAGCACTGCCGTGGTATCGTTTTCAGGGAAACCAATAGTAGGTTTCACGAATATAGCTCCATGCAACCCGCGTGTCAACCTGACGCGTGTTCGAGCGCAAGCGTCAGTGCCTGGACAACCGCGCGCACGCGGACCTCGGACCGGCCGCCGGGGTGCACGCGGTGATCAGCCGCCGAGCGGTCGTTCGTCGCAACGGCGACCCACACCGTGCCGACCGGTTTTGCGTCGGATCCACCACCGGGGCCGGCAATTCCGGATACCGCGATACCGAAGTCGGCGCCAAATCGTTGACGGACGGAGGCAGCCATTTCGAGCACGCACTGCTCGCTCACCGCTCCGACGCCGTCAATCGTCGCGCGCGCGACGCCGAGCAGATCCTGCTTCACGGCGTTCGAGTACGCGATCACGCCTCCAAGGAAGTACGCAGAGCTTCCCGCAAGCTCGGTCAGCGCCGCACCGAGCATGCCGCCCGTGCAGCTCTCCGCGACTGCTACGGTGCCGCAGCGCGGTTCGAGCGCGCTGAACAACCTTTGGGCCAGTGCGGTCACGTCGACCGTATCAGTCGCCAATGGCTTCCCGAACGCGTTCGAGGGGCGCGGCAAAGACGTCGAGCGCATCGACATCGCGGATCATCTCGCACGTTCCCTCGAAAATCACCCCGTCGGCGACGCGAAACTGGGCAGTTCGGACATTGCCGAAGATCTTTCCGGTCGCGAGCACATCGAGCCGGTGACTCGCTTCGATGTTGCCGTGGACCGTACCTCCGACGATGATGTCACGAGCCCTGATATCGGCGTGCACGTCGGCGCCGTCTACGATCAGCAGGAATCCGTCGGCATCGATCTTTCCTTCGAACGAACCCGACACCTCGACGCTTTCGGTAAACCGCAGCGTGCCCTTCAGTCTTGTGTCCTTGCCCAGTCGAGTGCGGATTCGTGGCGTATCGGAGTGTTCCTGACGGTTCTTGCGCGCCACTTCCGGCCTACTTGGTGTTGTAGACGAATACCCCGTCCCAATCTTCGGGGGGCGGGTTGTCGACATAGTGTTTGCAGCGAGCCCGGTAGACCTTCGACGGTCCGTCGCTGGGGTCAGCCGCAAGTGCCTCGTCGAACTTGCGGAACGCTCCCGCGAAATCCATTTGCTTGTACAGGTTGCGTCCTTCCCGGAACAGTTCGAGTACCTGTCGTTTTGCTTCGGTTACCATCTACTCTCCTACACGAGCGCATCGTCGATCGAATCGGCGTTGTCGCGAAGATTCTGGAGATGCCGTTGGTATCGTTCATCGATCGCGTCGAGCGTGATCGCCCGGTCGCGCAACTGTGCCACGCGCTGCTCATAGGTGCCAATCTGTTGTTCGAGGCCGTCGAGGCGCTCAAGCGTCTGCCGGGCGTGCTCACGCGCAATGGCTGCGACCGCGGCATCGTCTCCGGCGCCGACTCGTTCGAGCGGAGCGCGAAGCGTCTTCACGAAACCGATCAGTTCGTCGTTCATCGATACCGCAAGAGCGATCAGTTCCTCGCGGTTGAGCACCTGCTGACCGAGCTCGTGGTTGCGGAGCACGGCCTTGATGCGCGCGAGCACTTCGGAGAAGTTGAACGGCTTGGTAATGTAATCCTCGACGCCGAGCTCGAACCCTTCGATCTTGTCCTTGACGTCGTCCATCGCCGAGAACATGATGATCGGGATTGCCGAGTAGTCGCGGTACTCGGGTTCGTGTTTCAGCATCCGCGTGACTTCCCAGCCCGACAGACGCGGCATGATGTTGTCGAGCACGATCAGATCAGGCTCGGTCTCCTGGACCAGTTCTAGCGCCTCTTCGCCGTCCGACGCCTTCACGACCTCAAAGCCGAGCTTGGTCAGCATCACCTCAAAGAAATCGAGATTGATCTGCTCGTCGTCAACGATAAGAATCTTGGCCATCAATCGCCTCTCCCCTATTCTCTCGCGTCACGCGCCGTGTGTCAAACCTGTCGGCCGATCGTCGGTGCGTGCCCGACGGACCGCGAAGAACGCGGCGACGAACACACCGGCGAATGCGATCACAAGCATGACGTACGCCAACCAGTCCCCCCATGCAAGATAGAGCGAATCGGAGCCGACGTAGAGCGGTGCGTCGCCGATCAGGTACCCTTCAACGAACGGGGGGTAGATGTCCAGAATCCTGCCGTTCGGGTCGATGATCGTCGTCATGCCGCCGTTGGTGCTCCGGACCATCGTCCGGCGCGTCTCGGTCGCGCGAAAGATCGCCATGATCATGTGCTGCATGGACGCAGCGACGCTCCGCGACCACAGGTCGTTCGTCAGGTTCACGAAGATATCGGCCCCGTTGCGCGCAAACTCCCGCGTGAGGTACCCGAATGTGTCTTCGAAGCAGATCGGAGTCGAAAACCTGATCCCGTCGACCTCGAATACCGTGAACTCGTCACCGTGGCCCCAGTGGTTGCTGCCGCTGTCCATCAGCATGTCGTAGAGCCACGGAAACTGACGGCGATACGGAAAGTGTTCGGTGAACGGAACC
>SKVA01000253.1 GCA_007129695.1 Spirochaetaceae bacterium
ACGGGAATCACCGTGTATCGGTTGCGCGCGCGCAGGGCGGTGAGAAGATCGACGCCGAGGTGATCTCGCTCGCGTCGGAGATCCGGCTCGAGCCGAACCTGACCCGGGACGGGCTGCGTCAGGCGGTCATCGCGTACGAGAAGAAGCAGTTCGACCGGACGACCCGGTTCGACAAGGTGTTTCCAGAGTATGAGCTCGAGTTCACCGCAACGGGCCGATACGACGAACTGCACGATCACATCTACGTGCACAAGTACTACATGAACCAGTCGAGCGATTCGGAGCTGCCGTTCGAGCAGGCAATGCGCTCGTGGTACGACCACGTCTTCCTGCCGGTCATCCTGGAGATCCGGCAACAGAAGATCCTCAGTCGCTTTCCGGGACGGACCGAGGCGGACCTCTACGTCTGGCTAGTCAAGCACTGGGGTGAGCTCAAGGAGAAGTACGGCGACGCCTTTTCGATCGGCGACGCGGCAACCGATCTGTCGACGCGCTTTGGCCGGTCGGTGTGGCAGCAGCTTCGCGACTACTACCGCGAGTGGTCGGCTCGGCGCGCTCAGCAGCGGCGGATCGCCGGCGGACAGATGCCCGATGCCGACCCAAGTGCGACCGACACCGGCGACGCACCGGATCCCGGTAGCTCCAACGGCGCGTGACCGCTACGACCGGCCGGTCGCGTCCCAGTCGACGGGGCCGTACTGCAGCGTCGCGCCGGTCTCGTGGTCGAGTTCCAGGTACACGCGCATACCGGCCTGATCGAGCCGCCGCGCGATCTCGTCGGCGAGCGGTCCCGGCGGGACGCGCTCATTGACGATGAGCTCGCCGCTGCGGTTGTACCCTCGCAGCAGCGCCTCCGCGGGGGAAACCACCGTTACCCGCCCAGCGCGCCGCTCGAAGGTCGGGAACACGACGTCGGAAAGGTCGACCGGCCGGTGCGTCACGAAGAAGTCGGCCGTGGCCTGCTGCTGCGCGACGTCCCACACGAGAACACGGTAGGCACCGCGCGGCACAGGCGCATCGTCGGCCATGCGAAGATCGGACGAACCGATCCACCGATCCACGCCGTACGTCGTGGTCAGCCACTCCTCACGGGCGAACTCCCATACGAGCTGCCGGTCGTCGTGTACAATCTGCAGCAGCGCGACGTCGTCGTCGCCGTCGTCGTCACGTACCGCGACGTAGACCTCGAGCGCCTCGTAGCGTGAGGCCGAGGATGGATCGAACCGTAGGGCAAGGGTGACGTCGACGTGGAGGATCTCCGGTGGGCTGCCGGTGCATCCAACGGCAAAGAGCACCGCCGCTGCGACCACGACAGCAGCCGATGGCAGCGACCGCCCGCAGCGGCTCATAGCGGCCCAACGCACGTCACGGCCCGCTCAAGACTCGCCGACTGCATCGTCAGCAGCGCTCCAGACCCGGCCGCGGCGAATGAGCCGGCCGTGATCGACCAGGTAGTCCAGGAGGGCTCTCGCTTGCCCGTGGGACAGATCGAAGCGCGTAGCAACGTCGCGCGACCCGACGGGGCCGGCGGCGCACAGGCAGCGATGAATGTCATCGAGGTACGTTGACGCGAAGACGTGACCGCCGGGAATAACGACGGCTACTCCGGCCGCGCGCAGCTCATCGAGAACCGGAAGCAGTCGCCGCTTTTCGAGCGCTACGCGGTGAGCGATTGATGGACGTGATAATTCTTCGTAGAGCATCCGCGCTGCCGGTGAGACGGACGGATGACGGTCGGTCTGCATCGGAAACCCCACGAAGAAGCCGGGGGAAGCCCCCCGGCCGGATCAGTAACTCTTTGCCGCCTGGGCTTTGCGGATCTTCTTCTGAATCTTCCGCTCCATGCTCTTGCGTTTTCGGTTACGAATCGTTGACGGCTTTTCGTAATACTCGCGCTTCTTCCATTCGCGAATAATCCCCTCTTTCTCCACCATGCGCTTGAAGCGCTTGATGGCCTTTTCGAGGTTCTCTCCGTCGTCTAACCTTACAAAGGCGATAGTAATCACCTCCCCTTTTTTGAAGATTATCCTTAAGGTGTCGAAATACGACCACCCTGTCAACCCGAGGTCTCTCCTACGGGACGCTACCGCGGATCCCCGACAGCAGACCGCGTTCGGTCAGTTCCTCCGGCGAGATCGGTACGCCGTTGACGCGAACCTCCCAGTGCAGGTGGGGTCCCGTTGCCAACCCCGTCGCGCCGACCGTGCCGATCGGATCGCCGGCCGCGATAACCGAGCCGTCGGCCGCGGTCACTTCGTCCAGGTGGTAATAGAGCGTGAAGACACCAGGCAGATGTTCGATCACCACTGTACCGCCGGTCACAATTCGGAACTCCGCCATCCGCACGATCCCGCTTCCGGAACTGTGGACCGGCGTGCCGGTGGGGGCCGCCAGATCGAGTCCCACGTGCACCGTGCGCGCCCGCGCTCCGGTAGAATAGAGGTAGACTCTCCGATCGCCGAAAAGACCCGTTCGCCTGGTAGTTGCCGGAAGCGGCCAGTGCAGCGGACCGGTATGGAAGACCGCATCAGGATCACGCGACAGGATGAGCGCGGTCAGAGCGCGAGTCTGTCGCTCCTTCTCCGGATCCGGCTCCGCACGAAGCGTCGTCAACGCCGGCGTCAGCGAAAACTCGCTCGTGCGAAACGCCCGCTCCCCGATGGTCAGCGCGTGCTGCGGCCCGACTTCTCCGCTGACGATCCCGCGAAGCGTGTACTCGCCGGGCTCGAGCGTGGAGTCGACTCCGATCAGAAAGGCAGTAGCGCGGACGATGTTCGCCATCGAAAGGCGAATAGGCGGCACGCTGAGGACAACTCGTCCGTCGTCGTTGACAAGCTCGAGCGCGTCGATCGCGTCGCCTGCGGCGTAGACTCGGACCAGGTCGCCGGGAAGCACATTATCCGGCGCCGAAAGCGCGGATGCTGACGCGACAAGTCGCGTCAGCATCGAAACGGGCGAATCGCGGCTCAGGCGAACAAACGGTTCGCCCGGCGTGGAGGCGATCACGACCAGAACGAACGCAAGTACCGCCGATCGCCGGACGAAGTCCGTGCGCCGCGTTCGCCAGCCCGACTCCTGTGATTCAGGTGCGTCGGACATCGACCAAAGCCATCCTGGGAGTTTCGCTGCCCTGATAGTAGTTCACGTCGAAGGAAAACGCGACATCGACCGTATCGCCGAGCGTGAAATCACGCCCGAGGCGATCGGATGCGTTCCAGAAGATCGCCGGCCACTTCGCCTGCCCGCCGTCGAGTGTCAGGCGCAGGTGCTCTTCCCCCTTGCCGATCGGGTCGACCTTGACAATCGACAACGACCGCGCGCAGAAGATGAGCGGGGGGTTGCCCTGCCCGAACGGCGCGAAAACCCGAACCACGTCGAGAAGCTTCGGCGTCAGATAGCCCGCAGGCAACTCGGCGTCGATTTCGACCGCGGCTTCGACCGAATCGTCGATATCGACAAGCGGCACGGTCTCGAGGACGCGACGGCGAAACTCGTCGATCCGATCAACCGGCAGGTGAAACCCGCCGGCCGCATCGTGCCCGCCCCAGTCGTCGAGCAGATCTGAGAATCGAGACAGGAACTCGGTCACCATGAACCCTCTGACCGCCCGGACGCTTCCGACCGCTCGCCCGTCGAGCTCGCTGATCACAGCGGCCGGGGCGTTGAAGTGCCGCGCGAGTCGTCCGGCGAGGATTCCAGTGATACCACGGCCGATCGACTGATCGCTGACGAGCAGGAACCTGCCGGCGTGCGCGTCGACGCTCTCGCGCGCCTGGGCGAGCGTGGACGTCCATGCGCGATCGCCAAGCTCGCGCCGACGACGATTGAGGTCGACGACGGTATCGGCAAGCCGTTCTCGTTCGCCGGCATCCTGCGACAGGAGCAGCCGAACCGCGACGTCGGGTTCGCCCATGCGGCCGGTGGAGTTGATCAGCGGTGACAGCGACCATCCGACGTCCTGCGCGACGAGCGTCTTGCCGAGCAGCCGCTGGCGCTCGATCAGCGCACGGAGCCCCGGACGCGGAGCATCGGTCATCCGCCTGAGCCCCTGCTTCACGAGGATTCGGTTTTCGTCGACGAGCGGCATCATATCGGCCAGCGTACCGAGCGCGACCAGATCCAGACAACTGACCAGATCGTCCAGGATCGCGGCTTCCTTGCGCGACACGAACGTCGTGAAGACGCTCAGGAACACATCGATCTCCGACGGTTCGTCTCCGTAGCGCCCCAGGCGCGATGAGCTTCGCAGCCGCAGGAGGCTCTTGCCCGACAGCGACGGAAACGCCTTCCATATCTCGGGCGCGACGTCCACGAACTCGACCTGGACGCTTCCAGGAAAGGCCTGCTTGAGCAGCCGCTCTTGGACGGCTCCGTCGTAGACGAGGATCCCGACCCCCTGCAGGAAGCGCCCGAGCCTGCTCTGCTCGATATCGAACACTCCCGGAACCACGTTCTCGGACAGACGGGCGATCTCGACCATGTTCTCGATCTTGATCGCGTCGATGATCAGCGACTCGTTTCCCGGACGCACGTTGAGCAAGCACAGCGGCTGGTTGAAGAAGTCGGACTGCGCGAAGCCGAGCGCGTAGCGGACCTTGCTCGCGAGCGCGCACGCGCACAGCCCATCGAACGGGTAGCTGCCGTCGGCGAGCTTCGGGTTCACGATCGCCGTCGCCGCGGGCAGCTCGTCCTGCGGGTTGTGGTGATCGATCACGATCGTGTCGATTCCGCGTTCGCTCGCGTACGCGATCTCGTCGACGTTCGACGTGCCGCAGTCGACCGCGACGATCAGCGTCACGTCGTCGGCGATGCACCGGTCAACGACGGTTCGGGTCAACCCGTACGGTTCGTCTCCCATCGGAATCGCCCACTTCGTGTCGATGCCGAGCGCGACGAGCGCCTCGGTGATGACGACGGTGCTTGTGATGCCGTCGACATCGCGGTCGCCGAACACCATCACGCGCTCGCCCTCGGTGACAGCCTGCAGGATGCGCTGCACCGCATCGCTCATCTCGTCGAACAGGAACGGATTGTGCAGGTAGCGCATGTCGTCTTCGAAGAAGTACCGGACGCGATCGGGATCGGTTATACCGCGTCGAACGAAAATCGCCGACGAAAGCGTATCGACTCCGTAGCGTTCACCGAATCGCTTGACCTCGCGAGAGTCTACCTCGCGCTTGTTCCACTTCACAGCGCCGCGTGCTCCTCGACCACCGGGGCTTTAGCCGCGATGGCAGTGTCATCGATCGCGTACGCGTCGACGAGCCGATGCGCCGCATCGCTCGCCGCGTCTGCGCTATCGGCATGGATCGTGTACAACGGCTGACCCGCTGCGACCCGATCGCCCTGCTTCGCGTGGAGTTCGAACCCGACATCGGGGCGAACCTCATCGGAAGTCTTGTTGCGGCCGACGCCGAGCCCGACGCCCGCGAGGCCGAACGCGTACGCGTCGATCGCGGTGACGTACCCGCCACGCACAGCGTCGATGGTCACCGCGTGCGCGGCCCTGCGCGATCCGATCTGCCGTTCGAGTTCGGCCGGATCCCCGCCCTGCAGTTCGACGTTCCGCATGAACCGCTCGTACGCGCTCCCGTCGGCAAGCCGTGCGCGGCAAACCGCTTCCGCGTCTTCGATCGCCGACTCGACTCCCGCGGCGACGAGCATCCACGCGGTCAGCCGGATCGTGACGCCGATGAGATCGTCGGACAGGCCGTCGGTTGGCGCCGATCCCCGCAGGCATCGCATCGATTCCTCGACTTCGAGGAAATTACCGATCATCCGCCCGAGCGGTTCATCCATGCGCGTGATGACGGTCACCACCCCGCGTCCGAGGCTGCGCCCGGTGTCGATCAGCGACTGCGCGAGCGATCGCGAATCGTCGATCTCCTTCATGAACGCGCCGCGGCCGGTCTTCACGTCGAATACGAGCGCGTCGGCTCCTTCGGCAAACTTCTTGCTCATGATGCTCGCGGTGATCAGCGGGATCGATTCGACGGTCGCCGTCACATCGCGTAGCGCGTAGAGCAGCCGGTCTGCAGGCACGATTTCGGCGCTCTGGCCGGTCATCGCGTACCCGCACTCATCGATGATCAGTCTGAAGCGTTCGGCGGACAACGCGGTCGAATAACCGGCGATGCTTTCGAGCTTGTCGAGCGTCCCCCCGGTGTGGCCGAGCGCGCGCCCGCTCATCATCGGCACCTGCACCCCGCACGCCGCAGCGAGCGGAGCGAGGATCAACGACACCTTGTCGCCTACTCCTCCGGTCGAGTGCTTGTCCACAAGCGGACCGGCCAGAGACGAAAGATCGATCGTCGCTCCGGAATCGATCATCGCACCGGTGAGCGCTCCGGTCTCGTCGCCGGTCATTCCGACCAGACAGACCGCCATCAGCCACGCGGCGACCTGGTAGTCGGGGATCTGCCCCGCTACGTACCCGTTGACCAGAAACTCGATCTCGGCGCGCGTGTGCGTCCCGCCGTCCCGCTTCTTCGCTATCAGCTCCACCGCCCGCATCGGTCGCAGCATAGCACACGGGTACCGGTTGATACAGGCCCTACAGGATGCCCGCGCCGGTAGTGAGCGAGTTCAGCGGTGCGTCCACCAGATCGAGCAGCACACCGAAGAGCACGCGCTTTATCCGTGCCGACGCGCCATCCGGGGGGCGAACCCTGAGTGCATCGCGGAGCGGCAGGCTCCCCGCGTAGCGCATGAACGCCGCGGTGGCCGGCTGCCATGCGATCATCTGATCGTGCGCGTTCGATTTCGAGCAGAAGCCGTTATCTGCCGGGCTGTAATAGATCGGATCGCGTTCGGCCAGAAACTCGCCGGTCGCGGCGCAGTGCACCAGGTCGGGCTGCATGCCGCTGATCGAAAGAAACCTCCAGATGAAGTGAATGTTCAGTAGCTGTGCCGACGAGCCCGGCCGCGTGTCGAGCTCGGTGAGCGCGTCGATGAGAAGCGCATGGAGACGGTCGAAGTCGCCGCCGAGTGCCTGCGTCTTGACGACGCTCTCCGCCCAGAGGCTCGCGGTGTAGAATCGGCTGATGTCCTCGCGGATCCCCGAGAAGTACGACGAGACGTCCATATCGGTGAGCTTGATCGTTCCGCGAATCGGGTTCGCGTAGAGGTACGCGGTTCCCGCGCACAGGAAGTTCGTCGTACCGCGAAGCTTTCCGCGATGCGAGTACGCGCCGTGCGCAATCGCGTGAACGAGCCCGTCGTCACGGCTGAGCATCACGACACCCTTGTGGATATCCGCGATCCGGTAGTTCTTCAGGATAATCGCCGATGTCGAGTACGACCTGTTCATCGCTCACCCCGATCGGCTTGACCCGGCGTCCGGGGCGCCCATACCCTATCGTTAACACGCGCAATCGAGGTCATATGGCGAACCACACACAGCAGATGATCATACCGGCTGAGAGCATTCTACCGAACCGTCTTGTGATTGTCCCGATCACGGGCAAGCCGATGTTCCCGGGGGTTTTCACGCCGGTGATGATCCGCGACCGCGACGACATCGCTGCAATCGAACAGGCGATCAGCTCTGACGGGATGATCGGGCTCGTACTCACCCGAACCGAGGACGTCGAGCAGGCCTCGGGCGACGATCTGCACACGGTCGGCACCGCGGCAAAGATCGCCAAGCGCATCAACCTACCCGACGGCGGGTACAACATCTTCATCTCCACCGTGAAGCGGTTCCGGATCAAGAAGATCCTCCACCCTGCGACGCCGATCGTCGCCGCGGTCGAGCACCTCGAAGACGTCAACGATACGAGCGACGAGGTCAAGGCGCTCACGCGCAGCCTCATCAGCGAGATGAAACAGATCAGCGAGAACAATAACCTCTTCTCCGAAGAGATGCGCCTGAACATGGTCAACATAGACCACCCCGGCAAGATCGCCGACTTCATCACGAGCATCCTCAACATCGACCGCGCCGAACAGCAGCGCGTGCTTGAGACGGTCGACGTCTACGAGCGGATGGAACTCGTACTCGTGCATATCAAGCGCGAGCAGGAGCTGCTGCGGATCCAGAAGCGGATCCAGAGCCAGATCAACGAGAAGATCGAGAAGAGCCAGCGCGAGTACTTCCTGAAGGAGGAACTCAAGGCGATCAAGCAGGAGCTCGGCATGCCGACCGACAGCAAGTCGGGCGAGTACCAGCGTTTGTCCGAGCAGATCGCCGACCTCGACCTGAAGGGAGAAGTGAAGGAGCAGGTCGACAAGGAGCTCGAGAAGTTCAACCTTATGGATCCGAACTCGAGCGAGTTTCACGTCACGCGCAACTACCTCGACACGATCGTGAGCCTTCCGTGGAAGGAACCCGAGCGCAAGCAGGTGGACATCAACAAGGCGCGAGCGGTACTCGACTCCGATCACTACGGGCTCGAAGACGTGAAGGAACGGATCCTCGAGTTCCTGGCGGTGAGAAAGCTGCGAAACGACTTCAAGGGGTCGATCATCTGCCTGGTCGGCCCGCCGGGGGTCGGCAAGACGTCGGTCGGACGGTCGATCGCGGCGGCGCTCGGGAAGGAGTTCTTCCGGTTCTCTGTGGGAGGTATGCGCGATGA
>SKVA01000282.1 GCA_007129695.1 Spirochaetaceae bacterium
AGGTAGGCGGTACCGGTCAGCACGACGAACAGCGGCGTCCCGACGAATGCCGACGCGATCAGCACAATCATGAGCGGCAGTGCGACCGCGCCGACCAGGTCGAGCCAGAACAGATCGAGCGAAGAGATGAACGGCGGCACATCCAGAAAGAGCGTATACGCGAGGTTCGTCACCGACCCGAGCGCGAGCAGCGCGCCGACTGCGACCGCGGCGATGACCGCCGGCACGCGCGCACGGAACGCGGGTACCATCCGGGCGAACCGCATCGACATCACGATGAAACCGATCGGCACCGCGGCCGCGAAGAACCGGACCGGAATGAACCAGACCACCAACCCGCGCCCAAACGCGGTGATCCACCATTCGGCGGCCGACACCGCGAACGCCGCGGTGAAGACGACCGCGATCAGATTCGCGATCGCATCTACCACGCGTTGCGCATTACCTGACAGTACCGACGACGCCGATACCGCCAGGTGCTGCCCCTCGCGCGCTGCGAGCATTCCACCGATGAACCCGACCAGGAGTACTGTGTTCTGGATCAGATCGATCGCGTCGGGTATGCCGGCGCGGAACAGTGTCCTGACCCCGATCTCCAGGATCGGGACGATCCCGAGCACCAGCAGCACCAGCAGGTTGAGCGCGTTCTCGACCCGCGCGACGATCGTATCGGTGCGCGGATCGCGCTCCTCGTGCATCACAACCGCGTCGCCTGCTGCAGGCACAGCAGGCGGCAGGTCAGTTGTCTCGTCGGTAGGCATCGAGGAGATCCCGGATCATCCGGTAGAGCTCGGCGTCAAAGACGGTACCGACCATGACGTCGTAGCTCGCTTCGAGCTCACGTTCCCACAGCCGCCGCTCCTCCGCGGTTGGCTCATTCACGGTCAGACCGTAGGCGACCATCGTGTCGATCGCGCTCTGTTCGAGCTCCCTGACCGCGTCGGTGAGTCCATCGGCCAGGCGCGCTGCGGCGGCAAGCAGCTCGTCGCGAATCGCGCCGGGCAGCTGACGGTACGCGCGTTCGGACATGATGATCGCTCCGGGTGCGGGAGCAATCTGCAGGTCGAGCATGTTCGGCGTCGCGCCGAACCACTGGAACCCGGCGGCAAGGATCGGGACGGTCAGGTACGCGTTCGCCATGTTGTTCGCGAGCGACGCAAGGCGCTCGGTCAGCGGGATCGCGACCGACTGGTAGCCGAGCAGCTGGTACGCGCGCACGATCGCCTGCTCTTCCGGGCTCGCGGCGATCACGGTAGCGCGCAGATCATCGGGCGTACGCACCGGACGCGCCGAAAACGGATAGACCCAGCCCGCCATCGACCACGACAGCACACGGAACCCCTGCCCCTCGATCTGCTGTTCGATGCTGCGCCGAGTCCGCTCGAACACGTGATTGTACTCGGCCTCGCTCCGTATAAGCAGCGGCATGCTGAGCGTCATCACCTTGTCACTCAGCGCGGCAAGCCCGGTGTTGGTCATCACGACCGCCTGCAGCTGACCTATCCGCATCTTGCGGACCATGTCGGCCTCGTCGCCGGCGATCGAGTTGTGGAACACCTGGACGCGGACACGACCGTCGGATATGCGCTGCCACTCTGCCGCGAGCTGATTGAGCGATCGCCCCCACGGCGAGTTTTCGGGCGCGGCGCTGCCGATCCGGATCGTCTGGGCGGGGATGGACACGGTTACCCAGAGGGCAGCGACCACGACGAGGATGACCCGCCGCGTCCTGGAGGTATGGCTGGTCGTACTCAAAGCGGTTCCTCGGACCCACAGACTACGGTCGCGACCTGCCCGTGTCAAGTTCGATCTCCGCTCACTGAAACAGCAGAACTGCCGACCTGACGAAGAAGAACGCGATGATCGAAGTCACTGCAAGCTTGAGCACGATCCCCGCGATCGTTCCCTTGAACACGGCGATCGCGGCCTTCAGCGGCTCTTCGTTCTCCTTGTTGAACAGGAGCTCACCCAGATACGCGCCGGCGAACGCGCCGATGATCGTGCCGATCGGCGTCAGAAAGCTGCCGCCGATCATCCCGATGATGCTGCCCCAGACACCGGCCTTGCTCGCCCCGGCGCGCCGGGAGCTCAGCGCGGGAAGCGCATTGTCGAGCAGTGTCACCGCGAGCGCCGCGACCCCGAGCGCGACCGTCATCCAGACCGGAAGCAGTCCCCATCCCCCGGGCAGCATCACGAGTACGATCGCGGCGAAGCCCAGGATCGGCCCGGGGAGTGCCGGAATCACGCAGCCTATGAAGCCCGCGGTCAGGAAGAGCGCGCCGAGTACGGTCATTACGATCGAGTAGGTCATGCAGCCTCCGACGCGAGCCTACCACAGAAGACGAGCGCAGCGACACGGTGCGGCCGCCCGCTTGCGTGCTTGATCGATAGCGAAGTGTGTGAGAGGATGCAGCTACATCTGACAGCAAACCCGAGGAGCTTATGAAAGCACTGATAGTATGGGGTGGATGGGACGGTCACGAGCCGAACCAGGTCGCACACCGATTCAAGGACACGCTCGAAGCCGAAGGCTTCGACGTCGAGGTCTCCGAGACGCTCGACTCGCTCGGCGACGAGGCAGCGCTCAAGAAGCTGCACCTGATCGTCCCGGTCTGGACGATGGGTAAGATCGCGAACGAGCAATGCAACGCCGTATCCGCGGCGGTCGCGGCGGGGGTCGGTCTGGCCGGGTGCCACGGAGGCATGTGCGACGCGTTCCGTGAGAGCACGCTGTGGCAGTTCATCACCGGCGGCAACTGGGTTTCGCACCCGGGCGGCGACGGCGTCGAGTACCCCGTGCACATCCGCAACAGTTCGAGCGGCCTGATGGACGGAATCAACGATTTCACCGTCAAGAGCGAGCAGTACTACCTGCACGTCGACCCCGCGGTGGAGGTCCTCGCGACCACGCCGTTCCCGGTCGTCGACTGGTTCCACTCGACGAACCGGCACGTCGACATGCCGGTCATCTGGACGAAGCGCTGGGGGCACGGCCGCGTCTACTACAACTCGCTCGGCCATCACAACGACGTCTTCGACGTTCCCGAAGCGCTGGAAACGATGCGCCGCGGGCTCCTGTGGGCTGCCGAGGGTCGCCGGATCGCGATCGAGCAGAAGCTCGACCCGTCGGTCTTCGAAAGCGGCGCGAAGATGTTCTAGGAGAGCGGCATGAAGAGAATGAGAGCAGGCATCATCGGCGTCGGGAACATCAGCGGGATCTACCTGAAGAACCTGACGACCGTCTTTGCAGACAGGGTCGAGCTGGTCGGCTGCGCCGACATGATCGCAGAGCGCGCGGCGACCGCGGTGAGCGAGTATGGACTGAAGCGCGCGTACGCGTCGGTCGGCGAGATGCTCGCCGACGACTCGATCGATCTCGTCGTGAACCTGACGATCCCGAACGCGCACTACCAGGTCTGCGCCGACGCGGTCGCGGCCGGCAAGCACGTCTACGTCGAAAAGCCTCTGTGTATCGAGCTCGACGAATCGCAGCGCCTCCTGGAAGCGGCAGACAAGCGCGGCGTACGCGTCGGCGGTGCGCCGGATACCTTCCTGGGCGCGGGCATCCAGACGTGCCGCAAACTGATCGACGACGGTTGGATCGGCAAGCCGATCGCGGCGACCGCGTTCATGACCTGCCACGGACACGAAAGCTGGCACCCGGCCCCCGAGTTCTACTACAAGAAGGGCGGCGGCCCGATGTTCGACATGGGACCCTACTACCTCACCGCGCTGGTCAACCTGATCGGCCCGGTCGCGACGGTGTCGGGCTCGACGCGCGTGACCTTCCCCGAACGCACGATCACGAGCGAACCGCTCAAGGGGACGCGGGTGGCCGTCGACGTCCCGACGCACGTCGTCGGCATGCTCGACTTCGCCAACGGCGCGGTGGCGACGATCATCACGTCGTTCGACGTCTGGGGCGCAAACCTTCCGCGGATCGAGATCTACGGGACCGAGGGTTCGCTCAGCGTGCCCGACCCGAACACGTTCGGCGGACCGGTCAGGATCCTGCGCTCCGGGCAGAAGGAATGGAGCGCGATGCCGCTCAGCCACGCCTACGCGGAGAACAGCCGCGGCCTGGGCGTCGCCGAAATGGCCGACGCGATCACAAACGGCCGCGACCACCGTGCATCGGGTGCGCTCACCGGCCACGTGCTCGAGGTCATGCACGGCATCCACATCGCCGCCGACTCGGGTTCGCGCTACAAAATGAAAAGCGCCGGCGTGCAGCCGGAGCTTCTTCCGCAGCAGTTCTAGACCGAGCCCCCGCGGCGACCGATAGCCGCGGGGACGATGGCACTGACGGGGGGCACGCGCGGGGGCCACACCCTCACTTTGCCTGACGTGCCTCAGTATGCTACGTTGTCGCGCGAGGTAGGAACGTGAACTCATCTCCCGCTTGGTTGGTCGCTCTGGGGTCAAAGCTGCGGGCCGGTCTGTCGGGCGCCTCTGGCCTGCGACCGTGGCCCGAGTCCCCGCTCTACGAGTTTCCGGCATCCGATCCCGACTGGACTCCGCCACCGACGGTCGAAGAGGCCATGCGGGCCATCGAGGGGCGCTACGCGCACTACGACGTCGTCGCGTATCAGGACGTGACCACGAAGAAGCCGATGCGGACCTTCGTCGTGTCGTACGGCTTCACCGAGTTCCGGATCGAGGACGGCCGGCTCCTGCAGATCGACTCCTTCTGCCACGCCGAACAGGTACTCAACCGCGTCGGCGCCGAAGCGATCTTCAGCGATGCGGCATCGCGGGCCATCACGCCACCGGTACAGGAGGTCGAGCTCTCCTTGAGCGACGGCCGGTGGCACGTGTACCGTCCCGCGTCTCCCACGCTGCTCGGCATCGCCGGAGACCCGTCGAAGCCGCTCTCAAGGGATCCGAACGACCCGAATCTTCTCGATCCGGACAACGACGGCAAGCCGGGAGTCACGGTCACGATCCGGGTCGGAAAGCTCTTCCAGGGCGACATCTACATCATCAGGCGAGAGATCTACCACCACCATCTGGTACTCAACTCCAACGGAAACCTCTACGGGCACGTCGTCGATGAATCCGAGCAGTTTGTCGTCGGCGCCTCCAGAAGGATCTTCCGGCAGGAGTCCAACATGAAGCAGATCGCGGATCGGGGAATGAGTCCGATCTTCCTGGTACGCGTGGATGACGATATCGATTCGTGCGACCGGCTGATGGCCGCGCGAGATCGGCTCTTCCCGCCGGCACCGTCGTTCCGGTAGACTCTTGCGCGGAGATCTCGGGAGGGGGACGATGGGAAGAAACAGGCAGATCCGCGAGTACATCAGGGCGTACCAGTGGTCGGACATGCTGGCGATGGCGCGCAACAACAAGGCAAACCCCAGACAGTGCACCGATGACTTCGCGAACCGGCTGGTTGTCATCACCGGTGCAACGTCCGGGATCGGGTACGCCACCGCTCGCGCGTACGCACGCCATGGTGCCCACCTGCTGTGCGTCAACCGGAACGCCGAGAAGTCGAGGGCGCTCTGTGGGGAGTTGGAGCGCGAGTTCGGGGTCCGCTGCCGTGACATCATCGCCGACCTCAGCCGGCTCGAGGACATGCACCGCGTCGGATACCAGTTGTCGCAGCTCAGCGAACCGATCGACGTACTGATTCACAACGCGGGAACGTATCTGACGCGGCGCGTGGTGACAGCCGACGGCCTGGACACCGTTCTTGCGGTCAACCACCTGTCGTCATTCGTGATCACTACCCTGCTCCTGGACAAGCTCCGGAGGCAAGCGCACGGACGCGTGCTTCTGGTGAGCTCCGAGGCGCACCGGTTCGCTCCGTGGGGACTGCATCTTGACGACCTCTGCTGGGAGCGGCGTCGATACTCGGGTCTTCGCAGCTACGGCTCGGCGAAGCTCGCTCAACTCCTGTCGATGCTCACGTTCGACGAGTTGCTCGGCGAGTGCAACGTGACGATAAACGCGATGCACCCGGGCGCGGTGAAGACCGAATCGGGCAAGGAGAACGGAGCGCTCTACAAGTGGTACAAGAGCCGGATCCTGGAACGCAACTTCCGCTCCACTACGATCTCGGCCGATGCACTCTACTACCTGGGCGTTTCAGCCGAGGTCGACGGCGTCAGGGGGAAGTTCTTCAACCTGACGACGCTGGAGAATCCGGCGCCACCGGCGCTCGACCGGGCGGCCGCCGAAAAGTTGCGCGATGTCAGCCTGGCTCTCGGGCGTCTCGATGATCCGCTGCGTTCGCCGGCGCCCTCGGGACGCGAGGAGGATGCCCCGGAACTCTGGGGTGAGACCCCGATCGCAGAGTCCGGTGGGCTTACCTGAACCAGTCGGCCACCGGCGTGATCTCCGGCTTGTAGACCATGAGGATGAACACCACGACCAGCGGCAGAACTCCGACCATCGATATCCACAGGCGCACCTTGAGAAGCCGCATGAGCTCCTGAGGAAGCTCCGGTGCAAGGGGGTCGACGGCGGCGATCAGCCTCTGATCCGGTACTGCGTCGGGATATCACTCCCGACCCACACGACGCCGGAGAGGATGAACAGGAGGAACGCCAGCGAGAGCCAGCCGATCTGCCAGATGTCACCGTACGTCGTGCTCAGCATGATACCGGCGACCACGGAGACAACGATGAGGGGCGAGGAAAAGCGGGCGTCGAGCCAGGTCACCGTGTCATACGTGTGCAGGATCGCGGTCGGTCGGCCTGAGGCGAGGCTCCGATGCTCCCACAATATGCCGATCACAGCGTTCGCGAAGAAGAGCGTCGTTGCCACGATATGGACGAACAGGACGTGCCGGTAGAGCGCGGGCCTGTGGAGCAAGCCCCTGAGGTGATCGGGGAAGACCAGCGCGGCGACAACCATGCCTGCCATCACTATCAGGAAGAACACCAGTACCCGCTTCGTCGCCATTGAGATCTCCTGTCCGCGGTACTATACCGAGTCCGAAAGCCCGTGCGAAGCACCGGAGCCAACGGCAGTCCCACCCGGCTCAGGCCCGAGGTTGGTCAGCTCTCGCGAAGGTCATTGGAGGCCTTCGATGTCCTTCAGGAAGAGACGGCTACCTCCGTCGCGTAGCCGATCCTGAAGCGCATGCACTCCGCGAGTGTCTGCGAGCGTCTGGCCGGTAGCGATCATCGCGCACGCGGTACCCGCAGCCTCGCCGGTGACCACGCAGGGAGGTATCACGCGAGTCTGGTCCCAGCCTGTGCCGGTTGCCGAAATGCAGCGCCCCGCGACGAAGAGGTTGCTGTGCCTGACCGCCCTGATCGCGCGCAGGGGTACCGAGTAGACCGGACCCCGGCGGCGCCAGTCTGATATGAGGCCAACGCTGTCATCGTACTCCTTGCCGTCAACCGCCGAAAACTCGACCGGTGCGACCAGGCGACGCGTCATGCGAAACCCCGGGTATGTCGGTACCAGGAAGGGGAGCACGGACGCGTCGGGGTGTTCCTTGCGGAGCTCTGACTGGTGTTCGCGAATCATCGAGCGCGATGCCACGATCTGCGCGGTCACGTCCCACTCATCCTCTCCGGCAAACCCTCGGCGCGCGCCCGGCAACACGGAAGCCCCGGCAGCATCGAACGGTTCAGAGATCTTGTGCAAGCGCGGCTTGCCGTCTATCAGCGAGTAGTACCAACCGGCGGCGACGTTTGTACGGAGCGAAGTGGTCGGCTCGCCAACGAGCGCGCACACGTCAGCATCGCCGGTGCAGTCGACTACCGCCCGACACTCGACAGCAGAACGCCCGCCCTTGTTCTCGACGACGAGCGCGTCTACCCGGTCTTCACCGATGGCTGCGCAGCATCTGGTGTCGTAGAGAAGCGTGACGCCGAGTCCGAGTAAGCATTGCTCGACCGCGAGCAGGTACGACGTCGGGTTGAACTCCACCGCGTAGCGAGTACGGGTCCTTGCGTCGGGATCGCCGCCCTGGTGCCAACACGAAGGGACCGTTGCGGCCCCGTCCTGCGCGGCGAGCCACAACAGCTCTTCGGCAAGCCCTCCGCACACCTGGCGGCCGTTTCCATCGCATATGGGCAGGTAGATCACGACCAGGCCGAGCGTCGCAAGCCCTCCGAGCGCGTACTGTTTTTCGATGACGCATACGGACGCGCCGCTGCGGGCCGCCGCGATCGCCGCGGCAACGCCGGCAATGCCGCCCCCAACTACGACGACATCGAAGCTTCCGCTAATCCGCACCGAGCGTGCTGGTTCGGTGTAGTTGTGCATGGTGCCCCTCCGGTGCCATCGACGTCTGACCTTCTGCGCCATCTTCCGCCTCACCGGCGGCGTGTCAAGCTCTCCGAGCCAATCCTCAACGGACTCGCTCTGGTCGCTGTTCACGCTCGATTACACGCGCGAAATCGCACGTGGGTACCCACCGCGAGGTTGACATCTGAAACCGACCCACTACGATAGAGTACTCTAGATATTTACAACTCAAAGGAGTGCAGAAATGGTCAGAAACACAAGAGCAACGATCGTCGGCGCGTTGATGCTGACGCTCCTGTTAGCAGCAGGCTGTGCGACTTTCGTCG
>SKVA01000497.1 GCA_007129695.1 Spirochaetaceae bacterium
AATGCACGGGATCTGTTTCTCCCGCGCGTGGACAGCCTCGAGTACGAGCACCTCGCACGCCGTATGGGGTACCAGAACAAGTCGGATCTGACCGCGGCCGAGCAGTTGCACATCGACTTCGAGACACGAACCGCAGGCATTCGCGCATTCGTCGAGCGATACCTCGGGCGCGAATCCATCCCAGGCGAACCGACGGGTAACGCCGCCGATCTGATCCTGTCAGCCGACCCACCCGCGTCGCTCGTTCGACAGATCACGCAGTCGGCGGGGCTGAGCAACCCAACGCGGGCTCTCGCGAACCTGCGTAGTCTTGCGGGCGCGGGCGAGCAGACCGAAGTCTTTGTCGAGCTGGTGATCCTGGTGTGGCCCGCCCTCAGGAACAGCGTCGAGCCGGACATGGCGCTCAACAACTGGGAACGTTACTCCTCGCGTACCGGCGATCCGACCGCGCACTATCGCTCGCTGCTCCGTCAGCCGCGGATGATGGAACTGATGCTCCGCGTCTTCGCGGCGAGCCAGTTTTTATCGGACACACTGGTCAGGAACCCGGAGTTTCTGGAGTGGTCGCTCGATAGCCGAGTGGTGAATGCCGAGCGCACCGACGACCAGATGAGACGCGATCTGGGTGCTGCCGGACTGCCCGACGCAGCCGCCGATCGTCGCAAGGCGATCATCCGGACGGTCCGAAAACGCGAGCTACTTCGAATCGGAACACGGGACATCTGCCTGGGGGTGGATGTAGCGACAATCACCCGCGAGCTCTCCGCGCTCGCCCGCGCGTTCGTGCAGGCAGAGCTCGAAGCGGTCTACCGCGAGATGGAGGTTCCGCCGCCGGACCGGACCCGGTTCGCGATCCTCGCGTTCGGGAAACTCGGAGGCAACGAACTCAACTACAGCTCGGACATCGACCTCCTTGGCGTCTACGACGATACCGGGTCTGACCGCGAGCGTGACCAGAGGCTGTTTTCGTCGGTCCTGGAGACGATCAGAAGAGACCTGTCGGAACACACGACCGACGGGTACGCATACCGCGTCGATTTCCGTCTGCGACCGTACGGTTCGTCGGGCCCGCTTGTGCAGCCACTCTCTTCGATTGTCGACTACTACGAGTCAAGCGCTGCTGCGTGGGAGTACCAGGCATCCATCAAGCTCGGTCCCGTGGCCGGCAACCGCGCGGTTGCCGAACGGTTCATCGATCTGATCCGTCCATCTGCACTTCGCTCGTTCGCCGCGGCGGATATCCGGGCTGGGATCGACCGGTTGCGCGATATCGCGATCGACCAGTCGCGTCGACGATTGCGATCCTTGTCGCAGGACGACACGAACGACATCAAGAACGGCGAGGGCGGGATCCGTGACGTCGAGTTCCTGGTACAGGGACTGCAGATGCTGCACGCGAACGAGTCTCCCGGAGTCCTCAGCGGCAATACGCTCGACGCGCTCGACCGAATGCTCGACGCGAGCCTGATGGACGGCGACCTGCACGCTACGCTTCACGCCGACTACGTCGAACTGAGACGTCTGGAGCACTTTCTGCAGGTGTACGACGACCGGCAGACGCACACGCTCCCGTCGGACCGGTCGGTCCTCGAATCGCTTGCGCGGCGCACCTACGGTCCGGATGCAACCGCCGACTCCTTTGTCAGTCGTCTGACCCAGCTGCGCAGCCGGGTCCGCAAGGCGTACCGGCGATTCGTAGATGGCGAACGGCCGAACACCTGACAACGGTCCCGTATAGACGCTATGCCGGCCGGCCGGTCGAACCTTCGATCTGCGCCATTGCGTCGAGGAACCACCGATACTTCTGCAGGTAGTCGTGGTATCCATCGGAGAAACGATCGTGAGCGGTCGCTTCGGGCTCATACCGCTCATCGAACCGTACGACGCGCGCGGCAGCGTCCCAAGGATCGACCTGATAGCCAAGACCCGCGAGAACGCAGCACGCGCTTCCGGAGAGCTCCGCGTCGCGTACCTCCGGGCACACGACCGGCAATCCGGTGATATCGGCCTTCATCTGGTTCCACACCGCGTTCTTCGCCTGCCCGCCGCACGCCCGAAGCTCGACGATTTCGCACCCGACCGAACGCAGCGAGTCAATCGACTGACGCACGGCGTAGCCGATCGCGTGGACGACGCCGCGTCCCATCTGCGGCGCGCCGTGATCGGAGCGAAGACCAGCGACCATCCCGCGGGAGAACTCCCACGCGGCACCGTGGTGCATCGACGGGAAGAAGTACGGTTCATGCTCATAGCCTGCGGCGGCGATCTCTGCGAGCATGCGCTCGTATCCAACCGACCGCTGCCGCGAAATGGTCCGGAACCACTCGAAGATCCGACCGGTCGACGACAGCACTCCCGCGACGTTCCACAACCCGGGGACGATGTGTGGCAGACAGCGTACCGCATTACCGGTCAGCGGCTCGGCGGCGCAGTAGTTGATTCCCTCAGACGTCCCGGCGCGGTCGCAGGTGGTCCCCGGCGTGACAGTCGCAGTCCCAAGCAGACTCATCAGGAAGTCGGGTCCACCCGCATAGATCGGCACACCGACAGGAAGCCCGAACACGTTCGCTCCGTCAGCGGTTACCCTGCCGACTTCCGCGGCCGGGCGCACGAGCGAAGGCAGCCGTTCCTCGTCGACGCCGTAAGCGGTCGCACCCGTCGCGTCCCAGACGTAGGGGTCGAAAGCCCCGGACGGCGACGTGGAGTGAGGCACGCTGCCCATCAGGAATGCCAGATACTCCGGGCATGTCATGAACATCCACGCACGCGCGTAGACCTCCGGGCGGTGATCGGCGATCCACCTGATCTTCGGCAGGAAGAAAGACGAGGCACCCTCCACGCGTGTCTCCCGACTGTCGTGCCAGAGAAGCACGTCGGTCAGCGCGGTCCGGTCGCGATTGACCGGTACGACCGTAGGACCGTTTCCACTGAGCGCGAGTCCGACCAACCGTAGCCCGTCAGGCAGCTGATCTATCGTTGACCGGATCGCGGCAACCCATTGTTCGACGACCCACGCATCGGGGGGGGCGTCGACCGTTCCCGCCCCGATCAGCTCGCCAGCGCCCTGACCGCCGGTCGAGAGCGCCTCGCGGTGAAGCCAGCGCACGTGACCGTCGGGCACCGTGAACAGACCCGCCTTCACCGAACTGGTTCCAATATCGAACGTCAGGATCGCATCGTCCACGGTCCGCTTGTACCACGCAGTCGGGTGCCGGTCAACACGTTGACAATCGAGTGCCGCAGCGATACCGTCAGGTGTACTCCAATCTTCGGGGGAGGGACACAGTCCCGACCGGCGGTATAGTCCGCGATCCCTGTGGTACAGGGGGGAACCGGCGCGATTCCGGTACCGACAGTGCAAGTCTGGATGGGAGAAGTATTGGGACCCTGCCTGTCGGTGCTCGCCGACTCGGCCCTGCTGCCCGTCCGCATAGGAGGCTTCTGATGAAGCGTTCCGTTATGGTCTTCGGTCTGGTGCTATCTGCGGTGTTCACGCTATCGGCGGGTGGACGCCAGGAACCACCCCCGTCCGAACTCTTCTCGATCGGGGTTTTCGTGCCCGGAGTTGTCGAAGGCAGCCCGACATACGAAATGCTCGTCGCCGGCGTCGAGCGAGCGGTTGCCGAAACGGCCCGCGCGACGATGCGCGTCATCGAAGGCGGGTTCAACCAGGCGCAGTGGGAGCAAACAGTCGTATCGATGGCAGCGACGGGCGACTACGACCTGATTGTCACGAGCAATCCTGAGATGCCCGATGTCGTACGCGCCGTGCTCGGATCGTTCCCGACGCAACGATTTCTGATTCTGGACGCGCACCTTGCCGACAACCCGGTGGTCCACACCGTGATGTTCAACCAGCGCGAACAGGCCTTCCTGGCGGGACACTTCGCCGCGCTCGTCAGCACCAGCCCGATGGTCGAGCCGCGATCGCGCCTGCGCGCCGGTCTCCTTGCAGGTCAGGAGTACCCGATCATGAACGACGTGATCCTGCCGTCGTTCGAGCTCGGACTGAGAAGCGTCGACCCCGACGCTACCGTCGACTTTCGCGTGCTCGGCAACTGGTTCGACGCAGGACGCGCGTCGGAGCTTGCCAACTCCATGTTTGCCACCGGGTCCGACGTTGTCCTGACGATCGCCGGCGGCGGTAATCAGGGAGTGATAGCCGCCGCGCGCGATCGGCGGCGCTTTGTGCTCTGGTACGATACACCCGGCTATTCGCAGGCGCCCGGGATCGTCATCGGAAGCACCTTCGTCGCGCTCGATCGCGCAGCGTTCGAGCGGACCGTTGCGGCGATTGACGGGACCCTCGAGTACGGGCGAGCCGACATCCTTGGTGTCGCCGACGGCTATGTCGGGTTCGTCGAGGACGACCCGCTGTTCCGACGCCACGTCGACTCTTCGGTTCGTGACGCGCTTCGACGAATGGTCGAGCGGTTTGAGTCGGGGGAGTTCTCGCTGGACGTGCGTTTCTGATCGTGGATCATCCGCTTCTGGTCCTGGAATCGCTGAGCAAGACCTACCCTGACAACGGTGTGCGCGCGGTCGATACGTGTTCGCTCACGATCGACCGCGGGGAGATCCACGCGATCGTCGGTGACAATGGTGCCGGGAAATCGACCCTGATGCACCTTGTGTCAGGCGTTATCGCAGCAGACCAGGGAACGGTTACCCTCTGCGGCGAACCAGTGCACGGTACAGCCGATTCGGTCGCACACGGCATCGTGATGTCGTACCAGACCCCGCGCCTGGTCGACGAGCTGACGGTACTGGAGAATCTCTTCCTGGGCGAAGAGCCTCGGCGCATGCACGTCTTCTTCGATCGACGCACGGCTACCGATCGCGTCGCCACCCTGGCGCCGATCATCCCGAAGCGGATGCTCAACCGACGCGTACGAACGTTGTCTTCGGGACAGCGCCGGATCGCGTCGCTGGTTGCCGCGTTGCTGCGGCTGCCAACCGACAGGCCCGGGGTGATCATCCTTGACGAACCGACCGAAGCGACCACGATCGACGAGACCGAACAGATAGTCGACGTGATCCGTCATACGGCATCTGGCGGCCACGCGGTAGTCCTGGTTTCGCATCGCCTGCAGGAAGTCGCGTCGATTGCCGATCGAGTTACCGTGATGCGCGCGGGCCGCGTCGTCGCAACGATGACGTCACCGGTGTCGGTCTCAAACCTGGCGCGGCTCATGGCACCCGACGACCGACCGACCTCGCGCCCGGCCGTTCTCGACGATAGCGTCGCTGCGAGAGAACCGGGCGGCTACGGCCTGAGACTGGTCGACGTGTCGCTGAGCGACGGCGACCGACCGCTGCTTGACGCGATAACCCTTGAGCTGCGGTCGGGCGAGGTGACCGGTTTTGTCGGTGTGCGCGAGAATGGCATTGAGGCGCTCGAGCTCTTGCTGTCGGGCACCGTACGCCCGGCGTCGGGTCGTATCACCACGGCCAATGGCCGCTCGATCGCTCCTCGCGGCCGCGAGACGCTTCGTCCGGGCTACGTTCCCTCCGATCGAACCACCAGAGGCTCAACGCAGTCGGGTACCGTTCAGGACAATCTGATCGCCGTCGAGCGTCGCCGACTCTCCCGCCGCGGCATCATAGATACAGTGGCCGCGCAGCGCCACGCGCAGTCGTGCATCCGCGAGCTCGGTATCGACGCCCAAGCCAACTGGTCGATGCGTCAGCTGTCGGGAGGGAACGTGCAGAAGTGCATACTGGCGCGCGAGCTTGCCGCGTCGCCGGGAGTGCTCGTGGTAAGCGAACCAGGCTGGGGGTTGGATTCGACGACTCGATCGCGCGTACACGCGCAACTGCGGCGCGTTGCGGCGGAGGGAGGTACCGTCGCGGTGTTGTCGACCGACGTCGACGAAGCACTCGAACTCGCCGATCGCATCGTAGCGTTACACGCCGGACGGATCGTAGCCGATCTGCCGGTGGGCAAGGCGTCGCGCTCGGCGATCGCGCGCCTGGTCGCCGGAGATCCAACAGCGTGAACCGCCAGCAGTCGTTGCTGCCAAGCGTCGTCGCGGTCGCGATCGGTGTAGCGGTCGCGGTCGGACTGCTGGTTGTCGGGAGTCGCGATCCAGCGCAGTCGCTGCGCGCGTACTTCGTGAGCCCCTTCTCAAACCGGTTCTTCTTCGGAAACATGCTCAGCTCCTCCGGCTACCTCCTGGTCGCGGCGATCGGCATCATAGTTGCGTTCCGCGCCGGACTCTACAATCTTGGCGGCGACGGCCAGATCTACGTCGGCGCGCTTGTCGCAACCTATGTCGCGCTTGCGATGCCCGGACTGCCTGCCCCTGTTGGAACGCTCGTGCTGCTCACCGCGTCTGCCGCGACCGGTGCCCTCATGGCCGCCGCCTCCGGCGCAGCAAAGCACCTCTGGGACGCACCCGAAATCATCACGTCGTACCTGTTGTCGGCGGCGCTGATCCCGGTTGCCGACTACGCGATAGCGGGACCGCTGCGCGACCCGTCGCGAAGCCTTCTCGCGTCCGCCCGGATCCCATCGGCGTACCGGCTCAGCCGGCTGCTGCCCCCAAGCGAGCTCAATACAAGCGCACTCGTAGCCATCGCGCTTGCGATAGCGCTTTTCGCATGGATCGAGCGGACGACCCGCGGCTACGAGCTTCGCATGACCGGCATGAATCGCGATTTTGCAGCGTACGTCGGCATCAGCCGCGCCGGCTACACGATCGGCGCGCTCGCCGTTTCGGGAGCGTTGCACGGACTATCGGGCGGTCTGATGATCGCCGGTACGTTCCACGCTGCGGTATCGGGGTTCAGCCTCGGCATTGGATGGAACGCGATCGCCGTCGCGCTCGTCGCTCGGCTCGACCCGCTCCTGGCAATCGGTTCGGCGCTGCTGTTCGGCTACCTGGAGGCAGGCGCGCGCACTGCGATGCTGCAGACCGACTTCACATTCCAGCTCGGGATGGTGGTCCAGGCGGTCATCCTGTTCTTCGTGACCGGGTCGGTTCTCATCAGGAGTCGACGCCGATGATCACGAGTATCCTGAGCGCTATGGTACCGATTCTGCTCGCCGCTCTTGGCGGAACCCTGACCGAGAGGGCTGGGGTCCTCAACATAGGGTTGGAGGGGCTTATACTCATCGGGGCGTTCTTCAGCGTCGTCGCGGTGTCGGCGACCGGCTCGATGGTGGCGGGTCTGTTGGCCGGAGCGGCCGCGGGCGTCGCGCTCAGCGCGGTCTACAGCGTTGCGTGCATCGAGCTGCGTGCGAACATATTCGTCGCCGGACTCGCGACAAACCTGTTCGCCGCCGGGATGATACCCTTTCTGTCAGAAACGATCTTCGGTACGCGCGGGGTCGTCCGGATTGCTCACGACGCCTCACGAGTCGCCGGATATCCGGCGATCCGGACCGCTGTATTCGCGCTCGGCTCGACCGCCATCGCCGCGGCTGTCGCAGCGATCCTCTACCGGACGCCACTCGGGATGCGGATCCGTGCGGCAGGAGGCAACCCCGACGCGCTCGCCGTGCGCGGTGTGTCACCGTTGCGTTACCGGAGGATCACCATGCTCGCGTCGGGAGCGTTCGCGGGGCTTGCGGGCGCGGATATCGTGACCAGACTCGGGGTGTACGTACCGAACATCAGCGCCGGGCGCGGCTGGATCGCGCTCGTTGCGATCTTCCTTGGTGCGCGCAACCCGATCGGAGTAGTGGCGGCGAGCGTCGTATTCGCCGGATTCGAAGTCCTGTCGGGCGCGGCCCAGGGTTTTACGAACGTGCCAGGCACGCTGCTGCTCGGTGTGCCGTTCCTGGTAACGCTTGCCGCGATGATCGTCTACTCAGTCTTCGGTCGGCGAACCCGGATACAGGGGCAGCCGTCGCCCAACGAGTGAACTCACCGCCGCGGCGATCGACTCCTGCCGTTCTTCGATCCAGCCGCGCATTTCGCCAACCACGGTGAACACCCGGTCGATACCCGGGTTGCCGGGCGCTCCGGTGGAGGTTCTTCGCGCGATTGCCGCGTTGATCCGATCGGAAGTGACCGGAGCGTGCGGATCGATCGTCGCGAGCTCGGCCGCCGCGATCCGGTACGCGTCGCGAAACGGGGTGCCGCTTTCGACGTGCTCGATCGCCCGATCGGTCGCGAGCACCTCTTCGGTGACCAATGCTCGCAGCCTGGGTTCATCGACCGTCAACGATGAGACCGACAGCGTCATCACGCGCAGCATCTGCACCATCAGATCGATCGCGGCGATCAACGGTGCCTTGGTCTCCTGCACGTCGCGGTTGTACCCGGACGGCAGATTACGGACGATGTCGCGCACGCGATCGGCGCACGAACTCAGCACGCTCGCCTTCGCCCGCATGAGCTCCAGACCGTCGGGGTTCTTCTTCTGCGGCATGATGCTAGACCCGGAGCACAGCTCGTCGGGCAATCTGAACCATCCGAACTCGGGCAGAGAAAAGAGAATCAGATCGGTCGCCAGGCGTCCGAGCAGCAGCCCTACCCGATCGAACACGCCAAGGAGCCCGTACTCGATATGACCACGCGACGT
>SKVA01000106.1 GCA_007129695.1 Spirochaetaceae bacterium
GCGTTCACGCCGTCCCCGGTCTGCGTCGCCGCGCGCGCGTCGATGATCTTCGGGCAGTACCCGATGCGGACCGGCACCTACGAGAACTCGCGCATGCCCACCGACGCGCGGAGTACCGTCATGGAGGCGCTGCAGAAGGCGGGCTACCGGACGCACGGAATAGGCAAGTGTCACTTCACCCCGGACGCGTTCGCGCTGCGCGGGTTCGACGCGCGGGAGATCCAGGAGGAGGGCGGGGCGAGCGCCGAAGCGCTGCCGAAGTCCGACTATCTGCGCTACCTGAAGGAGCGGGGCTACGACCACATCTGTGAGGCGTACGGCGTGCGCGGAGAGATGTACTACGTCCCGCAGCCGTCTCAGGTGCCCGCGGCAGACCACCCGACTCAGTGGATTGGCGACCGCACGGTCGACTACGTCCGCGCCGCCACAGACGGCGAACCGTGGTACCTCTACTCGAGCTTCATCCATCCCCACCCGCCACTCACGCCGCCCAATCCGTGGCACAAGCTCTACCGCCCGGCGACGATGCCGCTCCCGAACGTCCCCGACGGCTACGAGTCGCTGCTCACCTACGTGAACCACGCGCAGAATCGGTACAAGTACCGCGACAAGGGTACCGATCCGAATCTGGCGCGCACGATCGTCGCGTACTACTACGCGTGCATCTCCTTCGTCGACTACCAGGTCGGACGGATCCTGGACGCGCTCGAACATACCGGCCAGATAGACAACACGCTCATCGTCTTCGCTTCTGATCACGGCGAGCTGCTCGGCGATTACCGATCGTACGGCAAGCGCAGCATGCACGACGCGTCGGTGCGCGTTCCGATGATCGCGCGCATGCCGGGCAGATTCGACGCCGGCACCGTGTGCGACCGACCCGTCAGTCTGGTCGACCTGGCACCGACCTTTCTGTCGGTTGCCGGGGCGTCGCTCGGCACGCACGATCCCGATGGCGTCGACCTCCACGACATCGTGACCGGAGCATCGGATCGCCGGTACGTCTACAGCCAGCTCGCCTTCTCCGGAGAGGGGATGAACCGGAGCCTCCAGGGCGAAGGCTTTGCCGACAACCCGGAGTGGACCGACGCAGAGCGGATCGCCGCCTACTCGAGCTACATGTGCGTCTCCAATCGCTGGAAGTACATCTACAGCGCACCCGACAACCAGGAGTACCTGTTCGACCGCGTGCGTGATCCGCGCGAGACGCGCAACCGCAAGGGCGTGACCTTCGCCTCCGACGCGCTCGACGAGCACCGCGGTGCGCTTCTGTCGTGGCTCCGCGACGGCGGTGAGACCGCCGGCCTCGACGGCGACCGGTGGCGCCGCTTTCCCCAGCCGAAGGTCGACAGCGACCCCGACTCAGGGCTCCTCATCCAGGACGGGTATACCCCGTGGGCGCAGATGGAGATCCCGGGGTACACGCGAGCGCGTGACGCATTAGCGTGACGCAGGAGCGTGACGCAATAGCGTGACGCATTAGCGTGACGCAGGAGCGTGACGCAGGAGCGCTGAGCGGGCGCCCTGGCGCCGTGGTGCTCGCTTCGTCGTGAACGCGACAGTATCTTCGGGCGATGAGCGACGTCGTCCACCTTTTCTCTGCGCTGCAGTTGCGCGATGTGACGATCCCCAACCGGATCTTCGTGTCACCGATGTGCCAGTACTCGTGCACGAACGGGCTCGCGACCGACTGGCACCTGGTTCACCTGGGAAGCCGCGCCGTCGGCGGAGCCGGACTCGTGATGGCCGAAGCGGCCGCGGTCGCTCCGGAAGGACGGATTTCGTGGGGTGACCTTGGGATCTGGAGTGACGAGCAGGTGGATCGGCTCCGGCCGGTCGCGCGGTTCATCAGCGAGCACGGTGCGGTTCCGGCGATTCAGCTCGCGCACGCCGGGCGCAAGGCCGCGACCCGGCGTCCGTGGGACGCGCCGGAGGCGCCGCTTCCGGCCGAGGCGCTGTGGCAGCCGGTGAGCGCGACTGCGCGCACCTTTTCAGGCGACTCCCCGACGCCGCGCGCGTTATCCACCGCCGAAACCGCGGCGCTGCCGGGCCTCTTCGCGGCCGCCGCGGCGCGCTCGCTCGACGCTGGGTTTACCGTCGTGGAGATCCACGCCGCGCACGGCTACCTGATCCACCAGTACCTGTCGCCGCTCGCCAACGACCGGACCGACGACTACGGCGGCGGGTTCGACGGCAGAGCTCGCCTGCTGCTGGAGACGGTCGCGGCGGTGCGCGACGCGGTCGGTGCGCGGACACCGGTCCTGGTCCGCATATCCGCGACCGACTGGCGCGACGACGGATGGACGGTTGAGGATTCGGTCCGGCTCGCGCGGTCGCTCGATGCTTCCGGCGTCGATCTGGTCGACTGCTCGTCGGGCGGGATCGTTCCCGACGTCCCTATTCCAGTCGGACCGGGTTTCCAGACCCCGCTCGCGTCCGCGGTCCGCTCCGGCGCGGGTATCAGTACCGGCGCGGTCGGTATGATCACGTCGCCCGAGCAGGCAGATCAGATCGTCCGGACCGGCCAGGCCGATGCGGTCCTCCTGGCCCGCGAGTTGCTGCGCGACCCGTACTGGCCCTACCACGCCGCGCGCAAGCTCGGCCGGCCGATCGCCACGCCGCCCCAATACCTGCGCGCGTGGTGAAACGCGGGAGCGTCACTCCCAGCGCGGCACCGGACGCTCGGCCACGAGATCCGCGTACTCGTGGTGCCGGTCGATGTACGTGCTCACGAACGAGCAGCGCGGAACGATCCGGTAACCGTTGTCGCGGGCGTAGCCGAGCGCGAAGCGGATCAGCGCGGTTGCGATCCCGCGGCCTCTGATCTCGTTCGGCGTCTGCGTCTCCGCGTAGTCCAGCACCTTGTCCGGCAACTCGTAGTACAACAGGTACGCCTCGTGCCCGAGCTCACGCACGATAAACCGGTGCGCGTCGGGCTCGTGAATGACCGTGTGTTCCATGGCGACAGTGTACGATGCAAACGTCGCTGCTGTCTCTACGCGCAGTTGGGGTCTCCGGCCTGCCGGCCCTGTCGCACACCGCTCCTCGCTGTGCTACGCTCAGCGCGAGGTGTACCCGATGAGCGCGAAGTACGATGTGGCAGCCTACGTCTGGCCCTCCTACACCGGTGATGAGCCGCGGACTCGCATGTTCTGGCCGGCCGGGTTCGGCGAGTGGGAGACGGTGATGAAGGCCGGGAAGAAGTACCCCGAGCACACCTGGCCGCGCCGGCCGCTGTGGGGCTACGTGAACGAAGCCGACCCGCGCGTGATGGAGATGCAGATCGACGCCGCGGCCGACCACGGCGTGAACGTCTTCATCTACGACTGGTACTGGTACGATCGTCGGCCATTTCTGGAGCAGTGCCTGAACACCGGCTACCTGGGCGCCCGGAACAACGACCGTGTGAAGTTCTACCTGATGTGGGCGAACCACGACGTGAGCCACCTGTGGGACATCCGGCTGTCGAGCTCACCGGTGGAGAACACGATCTGGAAGGCAGCCGTGGATCGGCCCGAGTTCGAACGCGTCGCGTCGCGCATGATCGACACCTACTTCGGCCACCCCTCGTACTACACCATCGACGGCAAACCACTCCTCATGGTCTACGACCTGGCAATCCTGATCTCCGGCCTTGGCGGGGTCGAGCCGGCGCGCGACGCGCTCGACTGGTTCCGCGACCGCGCGGTGCGCTCCGGGCTCCCGGGGCTGCACCTGCAGGCGTGCCTTCGAAGGAGCGGCTCGAACCTCACCGGAGTCGACGGCGCCGTGCCCACCGCGCAGGCGCAGGTCATCGGCAGACTCGGATTCGACAGCATCTCGCACTACCAGTTCGTCCACTTCGTCGACATCGACCGCGACTACGACGCGATCGTCGCCGACGTCACCGCCGAGTGGAAACGGATCGAGCGCGAGTACACCATCCCCTACTTCCCGCACGTGTCGGTGGGGTGGGACAACAACCCGCGCTACACCACGTTCCGCCCCGGTGTCGTCCGCGGCAACACCCCCGACGCGGTCGAGCGCGCGTTCGCCGCGGCCCGCGCGTACGTCGACGCGCATCCGGGGCAGGCCCCGCTCGTGACCGTCAACAGCTGGAACGAGTGGACCGAGACGAGCTACCTCCAGCCTGACGACCTCTACGGCTACGGCTATCTGGAGGCGGTGAAGCGCGCGTTCGGGTAGGGCGAGGTCTCGCCCAACTGGCGCTGCACCGGCTCTTCGGGCGCGGCGGTAGGTTCCGGTACCGGCCAGCCGTCACACCGCCTCGTGAGCCGTTCGCGCGATGATCTCGTCCTGGAGGTCCTTGCCGATGTTGCAGAAGTAGTCGCTGTAGCCGGCGACGCGAACGAGCAGCCCCTGGTGGCGCTCGGGGTTCTGTTGCGCGTCGATCAGGGTCTCGTGGTCGACGACGTTGAACTGGATGTGGTGACCGTCGTGCCTGAAGTACGCGCGCACCAGATGGCCCAGGTTGCGGATCCCCTCGTCACCGGCAATGACGCTCGGGACGAACTTCTGGTTGAGCAGCGTACCGCACGTGCGCAGGTGATCCATCTTGGCGGCCGACTTCAGGACCGCGGTCGGACCGTTGCGGTCGGCTCCCTGCACCGGTGAGATCCCTTCGGAGAGCGGTCGCCCGGCCTTCCGCCCATCCGGGGACGCGCCCATCACCGAGCCGAAGTAGATATGGCACGTCGTGGGGAGCATATCGATGTGGTAGACGCCGCCCCGACCGTTCGGCCGTCCGTCGATCTCGCAGTAGAGCATCTCGAAGACCGTGCGCATGATCGAGTCCGCCGCATCATCGTCGTTCCCGTACCTCGGGCTGCTGTCGAGCATCAGACGCTCGGCCTCGGACGACTCGAAGTCGTTCGCCAGGAGTTCGAGCAGGTGCGCCATCGTCATGCTCTTCTGTTCGTACACCCGCGTTCGCACGGCGGAGAGGCTGTCGGTGATCGACCCGATGCCCACGCACTGGATGAAGCTCGTGTTGTAGCGCGCTCCACCGGCGTTGTAGTCCAACCCCTTCTCGATGCAGTCGTCCATCACGGCCGACAGAAACGGCGCGGGCATATGCCGCGCGTAGCCCCACTCGAAGATCGCGTTGCCACGGACCTTGATCTCGACGATCGCGTGCAGCTGCGCGGCGAACGCGGCGAGCAGTTCGTCGAAGGTCGTGAAGGTCTCGGCCGCCCCGGTGCGCGGTCCGATCTGCCGGCCGGAGACCGGATCGCGCCCGTCGTTGAGCGCGAGCTCGAGCACCTTGGGCGTGTTGAGATACCCCGTGAGGACGTACGCCTCCTTACCAAAGCAGCCGGTCTCCACGCAGCCGCTCACCCCGCCTTCACGTGCGTCGCGGAGCGACTTGCCGGTACGCACCAGCTCCTGTACCACCGCGTCGGCGTTGAAGATCGCCGGGTAGCCGTAGCCTTTGCGAATGACTCGGCACGCCTCGTGGAGGAACCGGTCGGGGTTCTTCTGGCTGAGCTGGATGTTGGAGCCGGGCTGCAGCAGATGGATCTCGTCGACCACCTCCAGGAGCAGATAGGAGAGCTCGTTCACGCCGTCGTCGCCGTCGGCGGTGAGCCCGCCGATGTTGATGTTCGTGAAGTCGTTGTACGTCCCGCTCTCCTCGGCCGTCACGCCAACCTTCGGCGGGGCAGGGTGGTTATTGAACTTGATGAAGAAGCACTCGAGCAGTTCCTTCGCCCGCTCGCGCGTCATCGTTCCCGCGTCGATCTCCGCCCTATAGAAAGGATAGAGGTGCTGATCCAGGCGCCCGGGGTTCATCGCATCCCACCCGTTGAGCTCGGTGATCGTCCCCAGGTGGACGAACCAGTACATCTGCAGCGCCTCGTGAAACGTGCGGGGAGCGTGGGCCGGTACTCGTCTACATGCCGAGGCTATGGCGTTCAGTTCCGACCGGCGAGCCGGGTCGCTGGTCTGCGCCGCGCGCTCGTCGGCGAGCGCCGCGTGACGCTCGGCAAAGACGATCGCCGCGTCGCATGCAACAGCCATCGCGGTGAGCTGCTCGCGCTGCGCGAGCGCCCGCGGGTCGGTCGCCGGATCGAGCCGCCCGAGCCGCTCGGCGATCTCGTCCTGAATCTGCAGTAGCCCCTTCTTGTAGATCTTTCCGTCGAGCGACGTGTGCCCCGGCGCGCGTTGCTCCATGAACTCGGTGAAGAGCCCCGACTCGTACGCCGCGAGCCACTCGCCGGGCAGCTCGGCAAAGAGCCGGTCGCGCATCGATCGGCCGCCCCAGTACGGGATGACCACGCGCTCGTACGCGTCGATCGCCTCGTCGCTGACCGAGTAGGGGAGACTCTCGCGGTCGCGCAGGATCTCAAGATCCAGGCGCGAATGGCAGTTGAGCTCCGGGTACGTCGGAACCGCCTTTGGAGCCGGTCCGCGCTCGCCCACGATCAGCTCGTCGGCGCCAATCCAGATCGACTTACGCTCGCACAGGTGGAGAAACGCGCGTGCGCGAAGCATCGGCGTGGAGAGCTTGCCCAGGTTCTCGCGGTAGAAATCGGTCATCAGCACCGCGCGCTCTTCGCTGATCGACGGCACCGCCAGAAAGCTCTCGGACCTCAGCCGACTCACCCGCTCCGTCATGCTCCACCTCCACGGTCGCTCACCATCATGCTCGCTTGAAACGCGCAGATCAAGTATGAACTGGTGCCGTAACTGTTGACGCCTGCGACCGCAAGCCGCGCGGTGCGCATCTGGAGTGGCGGTCACGGTTTCCGCGAGTGGAAGGACCGCGTCCGGGGCCGCATCGCGCTCTGGGGCGCGGCCACCCAACCCGCCGGCACCAGCCGCACCAGTGCGACATCGTGCCGATCCACGCGAACGGCGAGCTCCCGGGTGACCTCTCCCAGGTCCTGCCCCGACCACGGGTCGCGTACGCGGCACGGCCGGCGGTTGTGCAACCCGATCGACTCCCACGCTACCGTCGCGATGCGCCCGTCGCGGTCGCCCAGGTTGAGCAGCCTCACGGCGATCGACCCGTCCTCGAGCGGCCTCGCCCAGATGTGCACCTTCCCCGCGTCGCGCAGGCCCTCTCGCACGAAAGCGTCCGCGGTTTCGCGGACAAGATCCTCGCTGATCTGTGCGCAAAAGGTGTTCCAGCCGTTCCATCCGATCGGGGTCGTTGTGCAAGCGTTCGTCCTCCCATGCGGCGCGGAGTATCACGGCATCCTCACACCCCGCCCGGTCGTGCTATACTGCCCGAGGTCCCGAAAACCACTCTACAGTTGGCTCCTCGAGGAGGCGGTCATGTCAGCAACCCCACGCACCCCGTCGACATCCGCGACGCCCGCACGACTCCCGGTCGCGGCGCTGCCGTGGGTCGCGCTCGTATCGCGTACGCTCCTCTTCGCCGCGGCGCAGGGCGTGGGTGCGCTGCTCCTTGTTCGGAGCGCCGACGGCAGGGCGTGGTCGGAGTCCGTCCGCTACTGGATGTTCTACGCGGCCGGAGCCAACCTCGTCACCATCGCCCTCCTGGTCCGGTTCTACCGGGCCGAGGGGCAATCGTACATCGACGCGATCCGGTTTCGATCCGGCGCGCGTTGGCGTGATTTTGGTACGAGCCTGATCGCTCTCCTGATCGCAGTACCGATCGCGATGGCGCCGATGCGCTGGCTTGGTTCGGCGTTGTTCGGAACCTACGAATCTGCCTCGCAGATGATGTTCCTCCCACTACCCGTTCCCCTCGTCGTCGCCGGGCTCGCCTTTCCAATCACGATCGCGTTCGCGGAGCTGCCGCTCTACTTCGGGTACGTGATGCCGCGCCTCGAAGCCCAGCTCGGGCGCCCGTGGCTCGCGTGGGCGCTCGCATCGACCTTTCTGGCTCTCCAGCATGCGACCCTCCCGCTCATCTTTGACTGGCGATTCACAACCTGGCGCGCGCTGATGTTCCTCCCGTTTGCGCTCTTCATCGGTCTCCTGATCAAGTGGCGTCCGCGGCTGCTTCCGTATCTCATGGTAGGACACTTTCTCATCGACGTCGCCACGGTCGCGGTCTATCTGGCGGTGTAGCTCGTCACAACCTCGCCCAGTTTCGCCGGCAGGCGATGCGCGGGCTCTACTGGTACAGGTCGTACTCGCTTCAGGCCAAGCCTTCGTCAGACTACGCCGCGCTCCCTATGCCCCGTCGCGCCCACCATCACTTTGATCGTCTCCGAAGGCGATCCGGCGGCGAACGAGAACGCGTCGACCACCGACGAGAACGGAAACCGGTGCGAGATGAGCGGCCGCAGATCGACCCTCCGATCGGAGAGGAGCCTGATCGCCGCGGGGAAGGTGTTGCAGTAGCGGTTCACGCCGCGGACGTCGAGCTCCTTCTCCAGGATCGTTTCGAGCGGAAACGCAGGGTTCGCGACCTCGGGCCACCCGACCAGGACCAC
>SKVA01000107.1 GCA_007129695.1 Spirochaetaceae bacterium
CGTCGACGAACGGCGGGTCGCCGTACGCGTTCGGCGTGTTGGGGCTGAACAGGTCGCGGAACACGACCGACTGGATGACCGTGAATCCCTTCGCTGCGCGGTCGGCAAAGAGCTCGCGCGCTTCTTCCTCGGTGAGCTTATTGAAGAGCAACCATACCGTGTCGCCAAGGTAGAAGAACGGAGACCCGTCGTCGTTCCGAAAGAAGTGGCCGCAGTCGCTGACGTGTACGCTCATGGAATCCTCTTCGCGAGCATACGCGACAGAGCGCAGGGGTTCAACCGCGCGGGTAGACGTTCCCGGCACGCGCCGGTCTATCGCGGGGACCACGGTCGCTCGGGAACAAGCCGTGCCAGGAGCTCGATGTACGCGGCCTGGTAGTAGATCGCGTTCTCGGTGATCTCCCACGAGTTCTCCGGCCACCCCGCGTTCCAGTCCAGGTACGACTTCTGCGGCGGCTGACCCGCCGGAGGAGAGAGCGCCCCGGTATAGCTGCGGTTCGGCCCGCCGACCAGATAGCCGGGTGGCGGTCCGTAGCGCGACGTCAGCGCGTTGTCCCACGGACTGCCGTCGGCGAACCACGTGTGGTAGAACTCGTTGACGCTCGACGCCGCGCCGTAGCGGTACATGTTCGACAGCATCACGAGGCCGAGCGGGTTGGTCCCGTGGAGCCACGCCAGGTAGCCGTGCGCGGCGGCACGGTACCGATCGTCGTGATCCGGATCGAGCCGATGATCGATAACGTCGAGCGCCAGGATGCCCGCATGCGAGCGGATCGAGTTACTGCCCCAGTGGTGCGCGTTCGACGAAAGGTATGCGCGGTAGAGATCGGTTCCCGCTTCCGCCGCTTCGATCGTATCGGTCCGCATCACGCGCGAACGCCCAGAGACGATCCGCGCGGCAACGTCGCCGGTCGCTCCAGGTAGTGCGGCGTAGCGCAGCAGCGCGACTGCGATCCCGCGCGTGTAAGGACCCCACTGAGCGTTCCAGATCGGGCGCGACTCCGCGAACCTCGCGTCGACGAAGTCGCGAAACTGTCGGTCGCCGGTCGCCTCGAACAGGAAGATCGCGGCCTGGAGGGCCGACTCGATCTGCTCGACGACCGACCGATCGGCGTCGCCCGACGTGATGTCCTGATCGTCGCAATCGGTCTCAAAGTGCGTGAAGCCGCGCGTCGTCACTACGGCTCGGTCCCACGCGCGCAACGCACGGCTGAGCAGTTCGTCGGCGAACCCGCGCGTGCGGTCGACCCGCGAGTAGACGATCGCGGCCTTCGCGAACATCGCTGACCCGGCGAGCGTCGCGGACGTGCACTCCGGCACGTAGTAGCGCGGCCGTCGGTCCAGGCTGAGCGGCGTGACGGCGTTGTGGTTGTCGACCCCGACCTTCAGCAGCAGCCCGCCGGTGCCGGTCGCGTCCTGCATCCGCCCCAGAAACTCGAGCTGGAAGCGTACCTCGTCCAGGAGGTCGGGCACACCGTTCCCGGACTCGGGTATCCCCGTATCGTCGCCAAACAGATCGGGCCGTGCCTCCCAAGTTCGCAGGAGCCCGATGACCGCCGGTTCTGCGAAGGTCGTGTACTTGTTCGGGTCACCCGCGTCCATCCAGCCGCCGTGAACGT
This sequence comes from Spirochaetaceae bacterium, assembly GCA_007129695.1. Classification (GTDB taxonomy): domain Bacteria; phylum Spirochaetota; class Spirochaetia; order DSM-27196; family SLST01; genus SLST01. The sequence goes on from SKVA01000107.1 coordinate 1,620, forward strand.
CGCGCGCTGTGGAAGGGTCGTCCTTCGCGTGTCGGCTGCGCGCCTCGCGATCCTGGCCGGGACCGTCGTACGCGGCGCCGTCGGCCCACGCCGGATCCACGAAGGGTGGCTCCTTTACGACGTTCAACCGCTGATAGAAGAAAGTGCGCACCGCGGCGACGAGTACATCGTCGTATACGTCGTCGCCGATTCGGATGTCGTACGATCTGACTCCGTTCGTAGTATCGAGCAGGTAATACGTTCCGGCATCACGCACCTCTGAGAAGTCGATCCACCAACCGCGGTCTCCCGACTGCGCGTGAAGTTGCCCGTAGTTCCAGCGCTCGGGCGCTCCGCGCCAGACGACTTCATCGCGATCGACTGTTCGAAGCTCGAACATGTCGCCGGGCGTGTAGGTCCCCGGCGCGTTGAACCCGATGACCGGCAGACTCACGACCGCAACCTTCGGCGCGTGAATCGGGTACCCGAACTGGTCGACCCGGATCCACTCCACCACGTCGCCACCCACCTGCGGTGCTTTGCCGGTCGCGGCGCCGGATCGCGCAGGCGACGCTCCGGTCGCGCACCCGATCATCGCAGTCACCGCAACGGCCGAAATGGCCGCCGTCAGCAGCGCAATCCTGTTCACCCGACCATCCCGCTTCGCTCGACGCTTTCGACGAAGTAGCGCTGGAACACGACGTAGAGGATCACCAGCGGCGCGACGAGCATCAGGCTGCCGACGTTCGTGTACATCGATGCCATAGCGGGCGGCATCGTCGCGAGCGTCCCGATCTCACCGTACATCTGCTGCGAGATCACGAGCGGAAGGCTGTTGAGTGCGCGCGGCAACGTCAGGAGGTTCCGGAGAAAAAGGTTCGAGTAGAATGTGTCGGTCCATTGCCAGACGAACGAAAAGAGGAAGATCGTCACGAAGGCAGGAACTCCACTCGGGAGCATGACCATCGTGAACGTCTTGAGGACCCCGGCACCGTCGATGTACGCGGCCTCCTCCAGCTCGCGCGGGACCGAACGGTAGAACTGCCGTACGATGTAGATATAGAGTCCGCTCTTCATGCCCATGCCGGTCGCCGACATCAGCACGAACGGCCAGATCGTATCCAGCAGGTTGATCCCTCGTTGGCCGGTGACCAGGCCGAAGAGCCCCGCAACGTCAAAGAACCGGAAGTGAAGAAAGAGCGGGATCATGATCGTCTGCGGCGGGACGATCAATGTGAAGATGACCAGAGCGAACCAGATCCGCTTCCCGGGAAAGTCGAACCGAGCGAACCCGTAACCGATGAGCGCGCACGCGACGACCTGAAAGAGGCTCACCAGAAGCGTCAGCCGCAACGAGTTGAAGAACGGAACGACGAAGTTCATCGCACGCCAGACCGTGGCGTAGTTTTCCAGCGTGAACTGCCGCGGGACGTAGATGACGGTCTGATCGAACAGGTCCTGCTCGGTCATGAACGAGATCATGATCCTGCTGACGATCGGGTGAAGAATGAGGAAGCAGATACCGATCACGATGACGCCGCGAAGGATCGCGTACGCGCTCGTGCTGATGCGGTGGAGCAACAGACGGCGGCGCTCGGGTCGGGTGTGTGCGATCGGTGGGTGTGCGGATATAGTGTCAATCGTCGCCATACCTGCTCCTGCTCACGTCTGGTAGAACACGCGCCTTGAGAACGCGCTCGCGATGATCCCAAGGATGATGAGGACCGCCAGGAAGTAGATCCACGAGAACGCCGCGCTCAGGCCGTAGTTGTTCTGCGCGAACGCGACGTCGCGGACCAGGATCATCATCGGGTTGTCGTATCGGACAAAGATGTCGACGACGCTGTAGATCACGTTGACCAGTACCAGCGGGCTGATCATCGGAAAGGTCACCTTCCAGAATACTTCCCACCCTGTCGCACCGTCGATCGTCGCCGCCTCATAGAGTGAAGGTGAGATTGATTGCAGCCCCGCCAGGAATATCAGGATCTGCACGCCGGTCCGGTTCACGGTCTGGTTGATATCGGCGACGGCGGAGATCACGTAGTTCACGAATCGTGGATCGAGCCGGGACGCGTCGAGCAGCATCGCCAGGTCGCGACCGATCGTGATGCCTTCGCGCGCCGCGTCGGCGTCCATCCCGGCCTGAGCGCTCAGCAGCGCGTTCATGAGCAGGTCCTGCGTCTGCAGCTGCAACAGTACGCCCGACGTCAGGATCACCGGTACGAAGAAGATGGCTCGCGCGACGGTCCGCCCGCGAAAACTCTGGTTCAGGAGCGACGCGGCGAGAAAACTGAAGATGACGATCAACGGCAACTCGGTGAGCATCTGAAGCACCGAGTCCAGCAGCACACGGTTGTACTGCGGATGGATGAAGAACGCGCGGTGATAGTTTGCCAGGCCGATCGGGATCAGCTCGTAGCCGTCCTGCGTGACCTGCAGTTCGTTCACGCTGAAGATGATCGACTGGACGAAGGGGATCGCGAAGAACACGGTAATCCCGACGATGAACGGCGATATGAACGCGTAGCCCCAGATCGCGCGTCGGCGCACCGACGCCTCCAGCGCACGTCTCATGGTTCCCTCCCACTGTCGTCGATCACGAAGTCGAGCGCGGGTACGGATCGTCCCATAACATCGACCGGGTGGTCGTTGTAGTTCGCAATGACGGTCGTCCCGTTCGCAAATCGCGATACCGCGACACCGGGTTGCGGCCGGTCGTAGCGCACGAGTCGCTCTCCGTACGTGTCGGCGAACCCGGTGCTGTACCGACGGTAGAGATCCGTCGCGTCATCGATCCAGATGCGGTAGTCGACCGAGAACAGATGGTCGTAGTCGGTGTCCTTCAGGATCGACTGGTCGGCGTAGATCCAGCGGTAGTGCAACGCGGCACCGGTCGAAATCGCGTCGAGCGCGGCGCGTCGGTGATCGCCTGCAAGATTGATCGGCGCGCCGGCGTAGTGGAGGCGCCCGCTGAACACCATCTGCAGGAACGGCACCGACTCGTCGGTCAGGTAGTACTGGTTGGACCTCATCGGCACGTCGAGCACGACGTCGCTTCGCGCCGCGGCGAACACGTTGCCGCCGCTTGTCATCACCGCGAGTCCTGTCTCGCGGAGTCGGTCCAATCCGGTGCCGATCGCTGCAAGCGCTTCCTGCCGGTCGGTGACCCGGTCGCGCCGGAAATCGGAGCTCAGAGCATGGCCGGCGCCGCGAAGCGCGACGCCGTGGATCGACCGCGAATCGAAGTGACCGGCGAGTGACGCGTAGAGCCCGGGCAGCTCGAAAGGGCTCACGACGTTCGAGTATCCCAGACGCTGCGTCCTGGTGTTCGTGTGAAGCCATCGCCGTGAGTGGATCGCGGGCAACCGGTCCATCCGGAGTGCCGCATGGACCCGCGGTCTGAATCCCGTGAGCCACGAGCTCGGCCGGACGAAGGTGTCGGAGACCTCGGCATAGAAGTCGCCGCCGAACGACTCGACGTACGAACGGAGCGCGTCGAACGCTGCACGCCCGCCGAGCCGTCGCTCGTACCGGATGACGGTTGGATAGCGGTGCCTGATACCCCCCGACTGCCAACCGGTGAGTTTGAGTGAGACTGCATTGACACCGGAGGCCCGCAGCTCGTCGACGATACGTCGCGTCTGATCGAACGTCGTCAACGGTTCGGTCACCGTTACCGGGATTCCCATGATCGGCCGTTGCCGATCGATCGCTCCGATCGTCTCGAGCACGAACGGGATCGCACCAGACCGGGTCGCCTCTCGGAACCCGGCGGTGACCGCAAGGTAGTCTCCGTAGGCTTCCGCCATCCGTTCGTAGCCGACGTCGTCACCGGTCAGGAACGAGAAGCGGACGCGCGCCTCTCCGCGGTTGAGCCTTGCCTGATGGACCTGGATCACGTTGTTGCCGCCGAACGCGGACAGATCGAGCTCGTCGCGGGGCAGGAGCGTGAACTCGCTGTAGACCCGGTTCCACGACGTGCCCATGCGCGACACGTGCGCCGCCACGCGCGCGAACGGTGCACCGTCCTCCACGATCGCCAGGAACGACGCGCCGTCGGCGTGGAGTCCAAAGACGGGGAGGTGCGACTGGACGGGCCGGAAATGCTCGCGCGGTTCGGGGATTGCCGGATCGGACCCGTAGATTGTCGCGAAGTACGGGCTCAGATGGTGCTTGCCGTTGTTCAGATGGATCAACGACCCACTCCCGTCGGGCACGAGCATGTACCCGTTCGACCCGACGCCCGCGGCGCCAAAGAACTCCGCGACCGCGACGCGGTGGATCGGATAGTTCACCGCGTCGTACTCGACGTCGTCGATCGGGACGGTCAGCAGCAGGTTCGCGCCGTCGATCGTGATCTCCAGAGGGATCTTGAAGAACGGCTTCGTGAGATCGACCCCGACGACCGCGTTCATCGAGTGGTCCCGCTGCAGATCGTCGATGGTGTAGCCGGTGGACAGTACGATCCGCTCGATATCCTCCAGGATGTACGTCGGGAGCGGGAGGTCCTTGTCGCGCGAGGTTTCCTGGAAGATATAGAGACTGTCGGACGCGAGCATCGGATACCGTTCGAACAGCTCGGGGCTCGTCACGCGCTCGCGGTCGGCGAAGTTGAAGTAGTAGTTCATCCGCGAGAACGTGCGACTGTCCAGGTTGGACCTGAAGAACTCGTTGTACCGCTCCTCCGTTATCACGCGCGGAATGAGCCAGATCCGCTCCTCCGTCGTGATGTCGTAGTCCACGCGGACGCCGCCCGGGATTGGACTCGCTTCGAAGTTTCCGAACGACACCGCGTGCTTGTAGCTGCTCATCGTCTGGAGCCGACCCTGCCGCGTGTGAAAGGTCACGTAGAGCTGCGAACGCAGACGATCCAGGTTCTCACCACGGGCGATCGGGTCCTGCTCCGGATCTTCCGGATTGGACCGCCACACGCGACCCGACGCAATGTCGACGACCGCGAAGCCGGCGGTGTCGTGGTCGAAGTGGAGCTCCAGATAGTCGGTCCGCGCGACGGGCGACATACCGGTCACGGCAATGGCCGACTCCGAGTCCGGCGACACCGGCGCGGTTGCCGCGACCAGAATCGGCCGAACCTCGGCTACCGGATCGACGCTCTCCAATTCGCCGATGGTCCGGGAGCACCCTAGAACGGCGAAGAGCGTCACGATTGTCAACGAAGCGCGTAAGAGCCGTTCCATGTCACATCCTGTAGACGATTTCGCGTACGATCGTGAAGACGAACGCGTACATCTTCTGCACGAGGTCGAAGAACAGCAGCGCGACGAAGATGATGAGCCCCATCCCGACGATAGTCAGAAGCGCCGTGAGGATCGATTTACCGAGCGTGAACTGGTGCGTGACCATCGTCCCGAGCAGGATGAGCCCACCGGTCCAGAAGACCGCGAAGCTGGTGAAGAAGTAGTAGAACGCACCCTCCTCTTCGACGACCAGATGACTCAGGCCGACCATAGGGATGTTGATGATGATCAGCGGCACGAGCGCGTACGATGTCGCGATGAAGATGTCGCGGAAACTCCCGTCGCCGTCCAGGAGCGCGGTCAGGCACCAGTTCGCGAGCGTCCACAGGAAGACCGGGATGATGATAGCAAGCGACTCGGCCAGGAGGTTGATCCGCGTCGTGTCGGTCATGTAGTTGAACAGAAAGCCGGTCGCCTGCCGCCGGAACACCTCGGTGACCGTGACGAGCACGACGATGATCACGCCGGTGCGAACGCTGCCCCGGTGCTCGTGCTTGAGGTCCCAGAAGCCCTTGAACGGGTGAAGTATCAGAAACAGACTGAAGCGTACATCCGATGCGATCTCACGCATGAGCGCTCCTCCTCCGTCGCCGGTGTCTTCCACGGACACGCAACACGATCCAGACCGCGATCAGTCCCAGCACTCCGGCCATGAACGCGCCGAAAAACCGCTCCACAACGACGCGGCGGTGCCGCTGGAACGCCCTGCTGTAGTAGCTCGGCGAATGCGCGAGACGGAAGCTCTCCATCGCGTCGCGGTAGTCGCCGCCCCTCAGCTGCGCCTTTCCGACGCCGGCGTACGCGACCTCCAGGTTCGTGTTCAGCCCGTGGATGCGCTGCCACGCGACGGCCGACTCGGCGTACCGTCGCTCCTGATAGAGACGGTTCGCGTCGAACAGGAGCCTGCCGTACTCGGTCGGCTGAAAAACGATGATCTGATTGAGAATCGAGTCGAGCACGAGCAGCCGGTCGCCCAGGTACGTGATCGCCGACGGACCGCGAAAGGTACCCAGGCGATCGCCGATTCGACCGAACGCGGCGAGCAGGATGCCATCCGAATCGTAGATGAAGACCTTCCCACGAACCCGGTCGAGCGTGACATACGTCTCCGCGACGCCGAGCGCGACGTCGACGAACTGCGACGGGACGGCCCCAAACCCCAGGCCGATACTGATATCGCCGACCGGCGGCCACTGGTTATCGAGCGTACGCAACACGTCGGTTCCCGTCAGGTTGAGCTTGCGGATCGGCCGAAGGTCGTCCGGGTTGAGGCTCTGCATGATCGCGTCGGTTCCGACCGATGCGGTCGTCACGAAGATGTACCCGCGATCGTCGATTACCGCGTTGCTGTACTCGGTCGGGACGAACCGCACCATGCGCGCGCGCTGCTCGTCGGTCGCGATCAGCTTCCATAGGAAGTCGAGCGCGTTCGGCGTTACGCGGTTCGCGCCCATGAACCCGCGAAACCGCCCGTCGCTGTCGAGCTCGATGAGCCCCTGGTTCACGCCGCGCGCGATCACGTAGATCCGACGCGCC
>SKVA01000326.1 GCA_007129695.1 Spirochaetaceae bacterium
CCCGATACTGTAGCTGCGACCCGATTCGGAGTAACGACCGCGCTTGGTCAGCCGGATATCGGGAACCCGGCTGTTCCACGCGTGGCCGCGAACCGATCGCTGGTTCGGATCGAGCGCGACGGCGAGGACGATCGCGGGGTCACCCTGCGGGAAGTTCGACCGATCGGGGCCGAGCGGATCGACCTCGGGCGACGCTTCGTAGTAGCCGGGATCGTAGCGGTCCTGCGTCCACTCCCACACATTACCTACCATGTCCCGCATGCCAAACGGAGAGGCGTCATCCTCGGTACGGAATCCGTTGCGCACGGTTCCGTTGAAGAAGCCGACAGGAGTCGTCGGGCCACCGGCGGCGGTGAACGGCTCGTTGACGTCCTCAAACGGGTCGAAGCTGCGAAAGTAGTTTGCAACGCGACCGCTCAGAGCACCGCGCCACGGGAACAGCGCGGTACCGGTACCACGCGCGGCAAACTCCCACTCGGCTTCGGTTGGGAGTCGGTACCCAGACCGAGCGCGGATGGTTCCGTCGGCCCCGGAGATCTCAGGCAGGTGTCGTCCGTACGCATCGACGAACCCGTCGAGTCCCTCGGTAAAAGACAGGAGATTCGCGGCGAAGACGCCACCGAACCAGCTGATTCCGACCGCCGGATGATCTGCGTAGCCTTCGGCGACCACGATCGCGCCGGCCCGGTACCGCAATCCGAACTGCTCACCGTAGTCGAGCGCACCGATCCCGACGAGCGCGGTCCGCTCGCCGGGGACGAGCATTCCAGGGACACCCGGCGGGGACGCGCTCCATACTCCGTCGGGTTCGACCGTGACCAGCCCAAGCTCCTGTGCCACAGCGATGATTCTCACGAGCTCGCCATTCGTGACCGGTGTCACCGCCATCTCGAACGCTCGCGTGAGCGTGATCGTGCGCACCGGACGCTCATCGCGCCCACCTTCGGCGTGCCCGCGCGTGAATGTCGCACTCGACCCACGCGCGATCACCGTTGCGTACCGGGTTGCAAGGCTGCCGACCTCAAACCGACTGGTCGTGCTCCACGAGAACCACGTTCCAGCGCGGTTCGCGGCTCGAACCTGCCACTCGTACTCACGGCCAACCTCGAGCAGATCGGGGATCGATACCGACGGGCCGGCGACCGGATCGATCGGCTGCCACGCGCTGTCTCCGACCGCCCTGTAACGCGCCTCAAACCCGGTCGCGCCGGCCGGCGCGCTCCAGTGGAGGCCAACACGGGCCGACAGCGTCGGCAGCGCGCGCGGCGCGATCGACTCGGGAGCCGCATCCGCAAGGATCTCGATCTCGACCCACGGACCCGATCGCGTCAGAAACCCATCGCCGGTGATCATCCGTGCGGCAACGTCGTACGTCGCCGGTTGCAGCGCGCGACCGGATGAGACGACCCGGTCCGCGGCGCTGCGATCGTGCGCGAGCGCGCCACCGCGAAACAGCGAAAGCGAGTACGCGACTCCGTCGTAGCGCTCGCCCACTACAAGATCGGGGGTGACGTCGAGCGTCGGTTCGATTGGATCGATCGACGGTGCGTCCAGACGCAGGTCCAGCAGTGACTCAAGGGTCAGCCACTCGGTCGTCCGCCCGTCGGACAACACACCGCGTACCCGCCACGTGTAGGTCGCGCCGTCCTCCAGTCCGGACGGGACCTGCACCGTCGCAGTGTCGTCGGTTACACGAATCCTGACGGTTCGGTCGACCTCCGGGAGCGATCCGGCGTCGATCTGCGTGAAGCGGTCATCACCATCGATCGCAAGCACCGGCCCGCCGGTCAGCTCAGCGTCGAACACCGACAGCGGCGTCGCTCCGGCGAATCCGGAGAGAACCACGGTCGTGCGCGTGATGCGCGACGGGTCCACCGGATTGACGAGCGTCAGCGCGGGAACCTCTTCATCGGCGACGGCTGCCACGGTGTCCGCAACCGATTCGCCGGCAGGGTCCGGTTGGTCGATCGATTCGGCGTCGTCCGACGGGGTCGGAGGTGGTTGATCGGCTTCGGGGATCGCGACCTCTCCATCCGGTGAGGGCGGGGCTTCTGCGTCGGACACCTCCGGAGCACTCGCGCAGGAGGACAACGCGAGCGCGACGATACCGATGAACAGCAGCCTTCGCATCACAATCATAGTAGCACAATCACCCGGACAGAGGGAGTACCTTTTTCGCTATCCCGACGTGACTTAGCAGGCTGACCGGGCGTCCCCTACCCGACCGTTGCGCTGTCCAGTTCGGCACGAACCTCGCGTCCGTCGACTTCCAGCGGTACGCGGCCGACCTTCACCGTGCCTGCCTCGACCCTGATCGGAATCGAAAAGAACGTGTCGACATCGATCTGTCCACGACCGGTAGATACCTGCACCGATCGCGGTGTGATCTCGGTGCCGGGTGCGACGCCGTCCAGGAAGAGCACCTTCACAACCTCACCGCCGTCGGTCCCCGGGACGCTTGCGGCGAGCAGCATTCCCTGGCTTTCGACCCCGCGGAGCTTCGCAGGCTTCAGGTTGTCCACGACGATCACGGTCCGTCCCTCCAGCTCGTCGGGCTCGTAGTGCCCGACCAGCCCGCTTACGATCTGGCGCTCGGCACCCGAGCCGTCGTCGATGCGCTCGACGTAGAGCCGATCGGCCTTCTCATGCCGGCTTACCTCGACGATCCGTGCCGCGACCAGCCGTACCGTGTTCGCAAAGCGCACTTCGTCGGGCGTGGTGTCGCGTGGCCCGGCCGCAGCCGCCGCTGCGGTCGCTTCGGCGGCGCGTTCGGCCTGCGATCCGGCGAACCGGGCGCGCAGCGCGTCGATCTCCTCGTCGGCGAGCTGCGCGAAGAGGATCTGTGGCGCTTCGACCCGAGTGATACCCTCAGTCGTACCGAGCATGTCCCAGCGTAGCTCTTCGACCCCCAGAAACCCGCCGATCCGCGCGGCGGTCTGCGGCAGGTACGGCATGCAGAGCACCGCCAGATCGCGTACCAGATAGATGAGATCGGACAGCACCTCGAGCGTGCCGTCGGGATCGGTGTGCCGGGTCTTCCACGGTTCAGCGTCCTGGAACGCCTTGTTCCCCAGGCTCGCGAGCGCGAACACCCCGCGAAACGCATCGCGCAGGTTCGCCCACTCAAGCAGGTCGGTGATCCGCTTTTCGTGCTCGACGACGTCTGCCCAGAATCGCCGGCTACGTTCGCTCGCGACCGGCGCGAGCCGGCCATCGAAGTAGCGGTTCACGAAGGTCAGCGACCGGTTGACCAGGTTCGAAAGGTTGCCGATCAGTTCGCCATTAACCTTCTCCTGGAAGTCCTTCCACGTGAACAGGTAGTCGCTCGTTTCGGGGCGATTGTAGTAGACGTAGAACCTCCACACGTCGGCCGGGATTCCGGTGTCCATCGCGTCGTTCCCGAACACGCCGATCCCCTTGCTCTTGCTGAACTTGCCTGCCTCGTAGTTCAGGTACTCGGTACTCGACATGTGGTGCAGCATCGTCCATCGGTCGCCGCTTCCGAGCAGCGAGCACGGAAAGATGACCGTGTGGAACGGGATGTTGTCCTTGCCGATGAACTGGAACAGCTCGGTGTTCTCAGGATCACGCCACCAGCTCTCCCACTCGTCGGTGTGATTCGCGGTGATCGAGATGTAGCCGATCGGCGCGTCGAACCAGACGTAGATGACCTTGTCGCGGAACCCGTCGAGCGGAACGGGGATACCCCACTTCAGATCGCGCGTGATCGATCGCTCCTTCAGTCCGTCGCGTATCCACGCGTTGGTCATCTGGAGCGCGTTCTTCGCCCACCGCCCACGCTCGGACGCGTCGCGCATCCACTCCTCGAGCTTCGGACGGATCGCGGGCAGGTCGATATAGAGATGCTTTGTCTGCCTGAGCACCGGCTTCGAACCGTCGATCGCGCTGCGCGGATCGATCAGGTCGCTCGGATCGAGCAGCTTCCCGCAGTTCTCGCACTGGTCGCCCCGCGCCTCCGCATACCCGCAGTGCGGACACGTTCCGCGCACGTACCGGTCGGCCAGGAACATATCCGACGCTTCGCTGTAGAGCTGCTCGATCGTATGCTCGGTGATGAACCCGTTACGGTGCAGCTTCTCCAGGATGTCCTGCGTGATCTTCGTGTGCCACTCGGTGCTCGTGCGGCCGAAACGGTCGAAGCTGATGTTGAACCAGCGGTAGATCTCGTCGTGAATCGTGTAGTAGCGATCGCAGAGCTCGCGCGGAGTGATCCCCTCTTCCCGTGCGCGCGTTTCGGTCGCGGTGCCGTATTCGTCGGTACCGCAGACGTAGAGCGTGTCGTACCCGCGCATCCGGCAGAACCGGGCGAACACGTCGGCGGACAATACCTGGATCAGATTCCCCAGGTGCGGGAGATTGTTCACGTACGGAAGCGCTGAGGTTATCAGTCTGCGTTTCATAGAGGGTCACTATAGGGACACGATCGTGCCGGGTCAATCGAGTTCCGGCGTGATCGCCGGAAAGCCGTCAAGAACGCTCGATCCGGGTCGACCCGGTACGGTGATCGTCGCCGAGCGCGTCAACACGCGAGAATACGTGCCGTAGTCTACATCCACCCGTCCGCGCACGAGCCGAAGCCGTCCGCCGTCGAACTCGACATCGGCGGCGACAAAACGAAGAATCGCACCCGCGACGTCGATGACGATCGGAGTACCGTCGCTGACGACCCGCAGCACCCCCGATCGATGCGTGATCCGCAACGCGTCGCGATCGCGGCCCACCGCGATGAGGCCGAGCTGATCGAGATCGACGCGCGCATCACCGGCGACAACGCTGACCGCCGCGCCGAACCAGGTCGCGATCCGCGCGCCGTCGGGAACGGGTCGGCCGGCGATCGCCTGCAGCCAGGCATCGGCGACTTCGATCTCGGCGAAACCCTGCGATCGCTCGATTCTAACGTCCTGTGCGGACGCGACCGTCGCCGCGAAAGCAACCAGCACCGCGACAACTACGGGTTTCACAGATCGAGCCTCCCCCTGATACGGGCGTGCGGAACTACCCCGCCGGCGGTAACGGCGACGCCAGCCGCGGAGTCGATCGACAGGTCGCTCAGGAGGTCGACGACGATGCTGCCGGTCGCTTCGCCGCCGATCCATCCGGCGGAGAGACCCGCCGGAGCGTCGGCCGCCGGCAGCGCGAACCCTGAGAGCGACAGGCCGAATCGCACCCGGTCGGCGGCAGCCGATCGGCGGCGCGGCAGCCCGGACTCCGCGTCGACGCTCACGACCAGGAGGTTCTCCAGCGGCAGCGCCAGGACCGCGCCCTGTGGCGCCGCGGTCACCGGCACGAAGCGGCCCACGGTCCGCCCCCCCGACGCGTAGTGCGCCGCGACCGTCACAGCCGAACGCGCCGCCGGATCGCCGGGATACCGCAGACCGGCACCCACAAGCACACCGCCGTCGTCGATCGACACGACGGTCGATGCGTCGTATGCAAACGCGAATACGATCCCGCGAACGACGACGCCGGCGTACGCCCGATCACCGCCGGTCGCCGACAGATCGTCGACGTAGACGCCGAACACGCCCGCAGCGTGGCCGGCCAACCCCGAAGCGGCGGGCGGCACCAGCGCGTCCAGTCGCGCGACCAGAAGCCTCCGGGGAGGAGCCAGATAGCGCGCGGTCGCGTAGACGGCGTCGGCGCCGTCGATGCGGACTCCGTACGAGTACTTCGACACGAACGACGTCAGTCCCCCGCCGAGCTCGGCCGATACCGACGTCCACCGCAGCACGACCGACGCACCGTCGACGAGCTCGCTCAGCACGAGCCGCGAAGGGTCTGTCAGCCGAAACCGGCCGAACCAGGTATCGATGACCGGCATCAGCGGTGACGACGACTGGTACCCGAGTCCGATACCGAGCGACTCGGGAACAACGTCAACCTCCGTCCCGCCGAAGCCGTCCGGCGAATGGCGCGCGACGACCGAGGTGCCCGCCCGGATCTCCGACGCGCCGCTCCTCCAGAGGACCGACAGCCCGGCCGTCGCGCTATTGATCACCAGAGTCTGAACCGGATGGTCACCGGCCTGCGGTACCCACGACGGGGAGAGCGTCCCGCGCGCGCCGAACCGGTCCGGATCGACCCGCAGCAGCGAGTCGAGTCGTCCCACGGAGAACTCGGACGATAGCGCAACCGAACCGTCGGTCAACGGTGCCGCGCTCGCGCGGTCGGCCGCAAGCCACAGACCGGTAGCGGTCAGGAGAACAGCGATTGATCGGCGGTTCATCGGGCGGAGCCTCCGGCGCGCGCGAACTCGAAGTACCCCCTGACAACGTCGACCGCTTCGCCACCGGTCGGGACGGTGCCCGGTCGCCAGCCGCGGGGGACGAGTCCGTACGATCGCACGAGCGCGAAAGCGGTCAACCGACCCGGTGCGATCGCGTACCAGAAGCCGGGCGCAACCTCTTCGATCGACACGAGCATTCGCGCGAGCGCCGCGGCGGTAACGGGCCCTTCGTCGGAGCGTCCGGCTCGCGCAGCGGCCTCGGGCACCAGCCGCGCCGCGTCGTCGACGCTCGTTCCGGGACCAACCGCTCCGGCGACGCTCAGGATGAGCCAGCCCGCCTGCGCGTGCGTGACCGACGGTGCGTCGACGACGTCGGCGAACACCGTGGCGTACTGAGACCACGCCGGAGCACTGCATACCAGAAAAGCGGCGACCAGAAGGGCACGTCCGGACATGCGACCAGTGTATAGCTGATTGACACGATAGACAATTACATTCATGACTGAAGTGGACCGATTTGGCGAGGAGGCGACGATGTCCGACCAGAACGACCCGATGCCACAACTCGACGCGGAGTCGGGGTTCTCTGAAGAGGAACGCTCGGAAATCCGTCGATACATCGACTCGGTAGCGTCGAGCAACCGGATCGAGGCCGATCGAGCCGCGTTCGACCGCAAGAGGGCGCGACCAGGGCTCGCTGTACCGCTCGTAGTGAACGCGTCGGCGGTAGTCGGAGTGCTTCTAGCAATCGTCATCCTGCGCGCGGCGTTCGTTCGCGACGAGCGCACCGTCCAGCAGGACGCGGTGCAGTTCGCGAGCATCGAAGGGCGATTGATCCGCGAACTGCAAGCCGAAAGCCAGGCGCTCCTGCTGTCGAAGGAGCAGGAGATCGAGCAGGTTCGAAGCCAGCTCGTGTCGCTCGAGCGCGAGCAGGTACTGCTCGAGTCCGAGTTCGCCGAGCGCATCGCCGAGCGCGAGCTCGAGCTGCGTCAACAGATCGAAGCGGAAATCGCGACCGAACGCGCCCGACTCATCGCCGAAGGGCTCAACAGCGAGCAGATCGATCGACTGATGGAAGCGTTCGAGGCCGAGCGCGAAGCGTACTACCAGGAGCAGATCGCACGCTTCCGCGACGAGCTCGAGCGCGAGCGGTCCGCGCTCGAAGCCGACATCGCAAGGCTCCGCAACGAGTACCAGCGCCGACTCGCCGATCTGCAGTCCGAGCGCGACTCGCTGATGTCAGAGTTCCGTCAGCGCGAGGACGATCTTCGCGTCCAGCTCGAGCAACGCACGCGCGTCCTCGAGATCGCGCGCGTTGAGGCGACCGTCGGTCTCGAGTCTGCGCAGCGCGAGCTCGCGCAGCGCGAACGAGACAGCCGCGAGGTCGAGTCGGTCCAGCGGCAGATCGTCGGACAGTTCGAGGCGATCCAGGCCGCCGTGCTCGCCGGAACCCCGGATGCAGCGATGAACCGGATCGATGCGCTGATCGCGTACCTCAACGAAGATCAGGTCGTGCGGCTCGAACCGCTCGCGCGCCGCAGAGAGATGGACCTCTTCGTGCTCCGGCAACTGCGAACAACGATCGCGCAGTCGATCGCCGCACCCGATACCGGATCGGTCACGCAGGAGCTGCGGTTGATCAGCCAGATACGAAGACTGAGCGGCGAGGCCGACGACGCGGCGGATCCCGCGGTCGCGCGCGAACGGCTCGACGGACTGCTGCGCACGCTGCCGGAGGTCGCCCGCGCGCACGAGCAGGTCGTCCGCCAGGTGCGCGACGAGGCGGTCGACGAGGTCCGCCAGAGCGAGCGGGCATTGCTCGCGACCAGCGCGGGCGACGCCGCGACGCTCGCCGCCGCGGGCGCGTACAGCCAGGCGCTCGACGTGTACGTCGGCGCGCTCGAGGCGCTCCCTGCGGTCGCTCCGGACCTGGACCGACTGGTAGCCGACCTCCTGCGCGTCGGCTACGCGATGACCGAGTACGTGATCGACGGAACCAGACAGAACGAGGTCGCAGCCATCGCCGCGCGCGCCGCGGTCGACGTCGGGGCCGAGCGGCAACGGCTCGAGCAACGGATCGCCGACGCGATCGACGCGGCGGTTTGCGCGCAGGACGCTCGGCTCGCCGTCGAG
>SKVA01000400.1 GCA_007129695.1 Spirochaetaceae bacterium
AGGCGTTCGGCGGTCACCGGGTGGCGCGTACCGCCGGCGTAGACTCCGACGTAGTCGTACTGCGTGCCATCGGACAGGAGCTGGCCGCCGTGGTAGCCGTCGCCGTCTTCGATGATGAACGCGGCCGCGCCGTCGGCGAAGATCGAGTAGCCGAAGACGTCGCCGGGACGAACGTACGCGGGCATATTGTAGAGCCCGACGACGCACGCGTAGCGGATCGCGCGATCGGCCTTCACGAGCGCCTGCGCGGTGTGGAGCGCTGCGACGAAGCTCGAGCAGCTCGCGTTCACGTCGAATGTGCCGGTGTAGCGCTGACCACCCTGGATCCGCCCCTGAAGGATCATACTGGTCGCCGGCGAGATGTACTCGGGCGTGTCGGTCGCGACGATAAAGAGGCCGATCTCCTGCGGGTCGATACCGGCACGCTCGATCGCGTCGCGCGCGGCCTTTTCCGCGAAGTCCGCGGACGTTTCGTCGATCCCGCGCAGGTGCGCGATGTGACGGCGCGCGATGCCGAGCTTCGCCTCGGTTCGATCGGCGTCGAACTCGATGCCGGCGAGCTTCATGAGCTCGGCATTATCAATGGGTTCACCCGGGACGTAGAGACCGGTGGCTACGATGTTCATGGACGTACTCCTGTGCACATCAGGCTGGTGAGCTCGGCGATGAAGGTGGGAATGTCGAGTATCCTGCGGTTCAGGAGCGCTTCGATCCCGACGTAGTGCGACAGACCCATCAGGAAGTTCGCGGCGACCCGCCGCTCGGCTTCGTCGGCAAACGGCAGGTTCTCCATGTACCCCGCTTCGAACGCGTCGTAATAGCGGCTGACCCACGGCTTCGCGACGAACTCGGCCTCACGGACGAGCGAGTAGTACTCCGGGTGGCCGTTGAAGTAGGCAAGGAAGTGCCAGACGCCGAACGCCTCCTGCTCGAGCCGCGTCGGGTGCGTCCGCGCCTGGTCGCTCAGGTAGTGGCGCGTCTGTCGGCCGATCTGCTCGACAATGACCGACAGGAACTCTTCCTTGCTGCTGAAGTAGCTGTAGAAGGTGCCGACTGCCAGGCCCGTCTCGCGTGCTATGTCGGCGACGCCGATCTCGTGGTACGCGCGCTGACCGATCAGCCGCATCCCGTTACGGACCAGGCGACCGCGGCTGTCGGTCGGCTCCTCCTCATCGATTGCCGGGAAATCGGGTGGTACCACGACGCGGGGGGCGGCGTCGGCAGCATCGGGAAAGACGCCGCCGAGCACGAGCCGCGCGATCAGACCGGCATGACGGTCGAGCCCGTCGTAGATCGCGCGCGTCGAGTTGAACCGTAGCCCTGAGATTGCGTAGAGGTACTCGGCCTCGCTCACCGGGCGGCCGAAGACCTCACGGCACGACCTGCGGTAGACGTCGCGCAGTCGTTCCTCGTACTCGGGGTAGCGGTACTGCGCCTCGCGAAAGAGCGTGACCATCGGGGTGTGGTGCACGCCCGCGTTGAAGACGGCGGTACAGAGGTGGAGCATCCGATCGTCGACCGTCGCTCCGTCGATCCCGGTGACTTCGGACTCGAAGACCGTCAGGAACTCGTCGACGAGCGCGCGCACGAGTTCTTCCTTGCTGCGGTAGTAGCGATAGAACACGCCGTTCGATACGCCCGCCGCGCGGCAAACCTCGGCGACCGACACGGTCTCGAACCAACGACCCGAGAAGAGTTTGAGCGCCGCGTCGCGAATCTTCTCGGGCGTCCCCATCGCTACGCCTCCGCGGTCCGGGGGCGCAGCAGCTCATCGAGCGCCGCGTGGAACCGCTCGGGCTGTTCGACCATCGGCGAGTGCCCGCACCCGGTGAAGGTGTGAACCGCAGCGCCGAAGAACGCGGCGGTGTCGGCGGCACGCTGCTCGGTGATGAGCGGGTCGCCGTCCCCGCGCATGACGTGCACCGGCACGCTCGCGCCCTTCAGGCGCTCGCGGTAGTCGGCGCGCCCGAGCTCGTCGGCGTGCCCGATGAAGCAGTCGCGGTTCATCTTCCACGCGTCGTCGACCAGGAGCGCAAACAAGCCGTCGTCGGTCAGCGTGGGCACGACTCCCTTGAGCGCCGCGGCCAGGACGGCCTTGTCCGCCTTGTACGCCTCAATCGCGGGGTGGTACGCGGCGGGCGTGACGAGTCCCTCGACCGGCGACGAGTCTACCAGGATCAGCCGCTCCACCAGCGCCGGCCGCGCGCACAGCAGCTCCATCGCGACCGCGCCGCCCAGGCTGTGGCCAACCACCGCGGCGGTCGTGACGCCGAGCTCGTCGCAGATCGCGCCGGTCCAGTCGGCGTACGCTGCCAT
The DNA here is from genome assembly GCA_007129695.1 of Spirochaetaceae bacterium. GTDB lineage: Bacteria > Spirochaetota > Spirochaetia > DSM-27196 > SLST01 > SLST01. Next base: position 2,317 of record SKVA01000400.1, read on the forward strand.
CGACCACTGTGCGATGTGATCGCTCTGTCCGAAGTTCGGGAGGTCGGGCGCGACCGCGCGGCCGGGGTAGTCGGCAAGGAGCGACTCGAACCAGCGACCGCTCCCCAGGTTGCCGTGGATGCAGAGGAGCGTCGGCCACGACGCGTCGCGCGGATCGGTCGACCGGATGTGGATCGATTTCCCGCGTACGTCGATCGTGCGCTCGTTCATCGTGTGCCCCGCTTCACGATGAGCGCGGTGCCCATGCCACCGCCGATACAGAGCGACGCCAATCCGTTCGACGCGCCGCGACGAACCATCTCATGGAGCAGCGTCACGGTGATCCGAGCGCCGCTCGCGCCGATCGGGTGGCCCAGCGCGATCGCGCCGCCGTTGACGTTCGTTCGGTCCATGAGCGCGTCGACCGTCTCGCCGTGCTCGGCGGCGAGCTCGGTAAGGACCCCCAGGCTCTGCGCGGCGAACGCCTCGTTGAGCTCGATGAGCTCGATGCCGGCAAGCGACAGTCCCGCCTTGGTGAGCGCCTTGCGAATCGCCGGGACCGGTCCGAGCCCCATGTACGCGGGGTCGAGCGCGGCCTGCGACCACGCGACGAGCTCGGCTATCGGCGTGAGCCCGTACTCGTTCACCGCGCGTTCGGACGCGAGGAGGAGCGCGGCCGCGCCGTCGTTGATCCCCGATGCGTTCCCAGCGGTCACGGTACCTTCGGGGTCAAACGCGGGCCGAAGCCCGGCGAGCGCCTCTGCGGTAGTCTCCGGGCGGATGTGTTCGTCGGCGTCGACCACGACGGTCTTCTTGCGCTCCTGTACTTCCACGCCGACGATCTCCGCGGTGAATCGGCCCGCCTGACGCGCGTCGGCCGCGCGTCGCTGGCTTTCGGCCGCGAAGACGTCCTGCGCTTCGCGGCTGATTCCGTGCTTCTTCGCGATGTTCTCCGCGGTCACGCCCATGTGGTAGGTGTTGAAGACGTCGGTCAGGCCGTCCTGCAGGATGCTGTCCTCCATCGCAAGCGCGCCGAGCTTGTTCCCCCACCGCGCCGCGGCCGAAACGGTGAACGGCGCCATGCTCATGTTCTCCATCCCCGCCGCGACGGTGAGGTTCGCATCCCCGAGGCGGATCGCGTCGGCGGCGAGCATGATCGACTTCATCCCGCTGCCGCAGAGGATGTTGACCGAGTACGCGGGAACCGAATCGGGCACCCCGGCGTAGATCGACGCCTGACGGCCCGGCCCCATGCCCTGCCCGCTTCCGATCACGTTACCGACGATCACCTCATCGATCGAGCCGGGCTCGACACCGGCATCGTCGATGACCGCGCGGATCGCCTGCGCTGCGAGCCGCGTCGCCGGCGTGGTCTTGAACCCGCCGCCGAACGCCCCGATCGCGGTTCTGCGCGCCGCGACGATGTAAACCTTGTTCATCTATCCCTCCTACAGGTAGCCGAGCTTCTCCGCCGCGGCGGTGAGCTCGGCACGGAAGTCCGGATGCGCGATCGAGATGAGAGAGCGCGCGCGCTCGCTCACCGTGCGCCCCAGGAGCTGGACCGCGCCGTACTCGGTCGCGACCCAGTCCAGGTCCTGCCGCGGCACGGTCACCGCCGAGCCCTCGGGCAGCATCGGCACGATCGTCGTGAGCGTTCCGTTCTTCGCGGTCGACCGCAGCGCGATGATCCCCTTCCCGTTCTTCGCCTTCTGCGCGCCGCGATGCGTGTCGAGCTGCCCACCGGTCCCTGAGTACTGCACCGGCCCGAGCGACTCGGAACAGACCTGCCCGGTCAGATCGACGGTGATCGCGGTGTTGATACTCACCATGTTGTCGTTCTGCGCGATCACGTACGGATCGTTCACGTAGCTGCCGCGCAGCTCGAGCACCCCGGGGTTGTCGTTGAGCCAATCGTACATCCGTCGGCTGCCGAGCGCGAAGGTGAACACAAACTTGTTCGGCCACAACGACTTCTTGCGGTTCGTGATCGCGCCCGAATCGAAGAGGTCGATCATGCTCTCGGTGAACATCTCGGTATGGATTCCCAGGTCCTTCTTGTCCGACAGGAGCGCCGCGACGGCGTTCGGGATCCCTCCGATTCCGATCTGGAGCGTCGCGCCGTCGCCGACCAGTCGCGCGATGTGCGACGCGATCTGCTGTTCGACCGGCCCGGGCGCAAGCACCGGGATCGTCGGAATATCGGCGTCGTGTTCGACGACCGCGTCGGCCTGGCTGATGTGCACCTGCGTATCGCCGTGGAGGAACGGGACCTTCCGGTTCACCTCGAGCACGACGATGTCGGCCGCGTCGATCATCTCGCCTTCGTACACGTTCGACAACCCCAGATTCAGGAACCCGGTCGCGTCGCTCATCGGCGTGACCGGTCCCCAGTAGACGACCGTCGCGCCTTCAGGCTTGAGCGCACGGATCTTGTTCCCACCCGCCTGGTGGAGATTATTAGGGATGAAGTCGACCAGCCTAAGCCTGAGCTTCGCCGCCCCGCGATTCGACGGACCGAAGAACCAGTTCTCGTTCATGAAGCGACCCTGGTAGGTCGGATCTTCGCAGAACGGGTAGCTCTGCATGTTGAGGCACGACAGCACGCGGAGGTGCTCAAAGTGATCGGCGAACTCGTGGATCCGGGACATGAACCCCTGACTCTCCATCGACGCCATGCCCACGACGACCGCCGCGCGCTCAGGGAGCGATCGAATCACCTCGTCCATGCTGCGCACTCGTCCGTCGTACTCTGCCTTCCAGCTCGCCATACTCGCTCCCTACCCTCGCTCCCCTACCTCAACCCGTCCTATATGACGAGGCCTCCATCGACGCTGATCACCTGCGCGGTGACGAAGCTCGCCGCGTCGCTCGCGAGCCAGAGCGCCGCGTTCGCGATGTCCTCGGGCTCGCCCATCCGGCCCAGGAGCGTCTTTGCGATCATTGCGTCCAGGATCTTCTCGGGGACCTTTTCGGTCATTGGCGTGCGGATGAAACCGGGCGCGATCGCGTTGACGCGTACCTTCGCGCCCTTGCGCGCGAACTCCTTCGCCCACGTCTTGGTCATCGACACAACGCCGCCCTTGGTCGCAGCATAGTTCGACTGGCCGACGTTCCCGGTGAGCGCGACGATGCTCGCCATGTTGATGACCGCCCCGTCGCCCTGCTCCATCATGAGCGGTCCGACCGCGCGCGCCATGTTGAAGACGCCGGTGAGGTTGACCGCGATCACCGCGTTCCACTCGTCGTCGGTCATCTTCTGAATGAGGTTGTCGCGGGTGATCCCGGCGTTGTTCACCAGGACGTCGATCCGCCCGGCCTCCGCGGCGATCCGCTCGACGGCGGCGTTCACCGCGGCGGAGTCGGTGACGTTGAGCACCACGCTCTTCACCGACGCGTACGTAGCGGTCACGTCATCGAAGCCGTCGAACCCCATGTCGATCGCGTACACCGCCTTCGCACCCGCCGCGGCGTACGTCTCGACGATCGTCCGCCCGATCCCTCGCGCGCCGCCGGTGACCACGCACACTTTTCCATCAAGCTTCATGCTTCTCTCCCCATTGCACGGTCGCCGCGGCCCAGACGAATCCGATGCCGGCGCCAACCATCACGATGTTGTCTCCGTCCTTGATCTTCCCGCTCTTCAGCCCTTCGACGATCGATATGATCTGATCGTTCTGACCCACGTGGCCGTATTCGCTCAGGTAGGTCGTCTGCTCTTCGGTCAGCCCGAGTTCGCGGAGCACCAGATCGTGCGTGCTCCGCTTGAAGTGAAGGATCGCCAGGTAGTCGATCTCCTTGTCGGTGAGCCCCGCCTTGCGCAGGCTCTCCCGGATCACTGCGTAGAAGTTCGGAAGCGTACGCTCGCCGAGCTTCTGCTTGAAGCCCTCCACGTCGTCGATCACGAAGTGGAGCCGGTCCACGTCCTCGGGCTTCGGTGGCCAGTTCCGGCTTCCCGCTGCCTTCACGACGCAGTCGGTCGAGAAGCTTCCGTCGCCGCGAAACGCGGTGCCCCGGATGACGTTCCTGCTAACGCCGCGGCGGAGCAGCATCGCCGCCCCACCCGCGCCGATGTCGAACATGAAGGAGGTCTCCTTCACCGAGTAGTCGACCATGTCGCCGTTGCGGTAGCCGCTCACCAGGAGCACCGTCCGGTACTCCTCGTTCGCGACCATGAGGCTGCGCGCGACTTCCATACCGGCCATCATGCTCCCGCACATGGCCTCCATATCGAAGCTCCACGCATTCACTGCGCCGATCGCATCGGCGACGTGGAGTCCGGCGAGCCAGTTGAGGTAGTCCTTGTGCTGCCCGCCGTTCCAGATCACGACGTCGATCTCGCCCGGATCGATTCCGGCCATCGCGATGGCGTTGTTCGCCGCCGCGATGCCCATCGCGCTCGTCGTGTCGTCGGGTCCGGGCACGGGCTTGCGGTCGACCCCGAACTTCTGCCTGATCACGTCCTCCGGAACTCCGGTGCGCACGGCGAGCTCGGCGGCGTCCATGTACGTGGTCGGGAATGAGACTCCCAGCCCAATGATTCCTACGTCGGTCATCGGTTCCCCAGTTTGCGGTGCGCTATGAACCGGCCGCCCCTCCCTGGAGGGACGGCTCGGGTGCCCGGGCGCCCCGATCGGGCGCCGCAGAGCCTACCTCAGAATGTCCTCGATCGCGTCGAGCGGACGATCGACGATCCAACCGGGTACACCGTCGTCGTAGACGGCCTTCAGCAGCGACATCGCCTGCGTACCGACACGGCGGCCGTTCGCGAAGTCGACCGTTCCACCGAGCGGGATTTCGATCGGCGCGCGTTCCATCGCCGCGATGAACGCGTCCCACGTCAGCGGGTTCGTCCCGACGCGCTCGAGTCCCTGAACGAACGACGCGGCGGCGATCCATCCGGCCTGCGCGAACGGGTTGCCGGCGAGCGCCGGATCGATCTTCGACACCGCCTCTACGTACTCGTTGAGCGCCGGGGTCGGGTTGCCGTCGTTGTCGACGACCTGAAGCCACGCATTGGCGTAGACGTCGAACGCGCCAAGCGCCTCGCTGACCCCCTGCACGAAGACCGGCGCGGCGTTGACGTAGCTCGTGATCACGGGCTTCGTGTTACCCGCCGCGGCGAGCGCCTTGATCGCGACTTCGGCGGGAACCTGGTTCGCGGCGACCAGCACCACGTCGACGTTTGCCGCCATGATCGTCTGAGCGGCCGAGCTCATGTCGGTCGCGTCGGGCGCAACCTGAGCGGTCACGATCGGAACGTTCAGGAGCCCGGAGCGGAGCTGGATCCCTGCCAGGAGTCCCGCGCCGTCGTCGGCGTTCGGGTAGATCACGCCGATCCTGCGCGCGCCGAAGTCGGACACCGCACGAGCGACCATGACCTCGCCTTCGGCGTCGTAGATCGGCTGAACCGGGAACGACCCTCGCGCGCCGCCGGTCGCGTTCAGGTTGAACAGCGATCTCAGACCGGTCGCGTAGTAGACGCGCGGGATGCCGATCGTGTTCAGGTAGTCCTGAGTCGCCGCGACCGTCGGAGTACCGAAGTGGCCGACGAACGCGAAGATCTTGTCGTCTTCGACCAGGCGTTGCGCGTACGTGAGTCCCTGCGCGCCGTCGAACTCATCGTCGTAGTGGACCCACCTGATCGTCCTCCCGGCGACTCCGCCGGCCTCGTTGACCATCCGGAAGTACGCCTCGATGCCGCGGTTGAACGGGACGCCGACGGCGGCGAGCGCGCCGCTCGTGGCAGCCGAGTTACCGACAAGCACGCTGTCCGCGGTCACACCCTGCGCGGTCTCGGTCTGCCGCGTGCCGGCGGCCGGCAACGCGAACGCGACGGCTGCGATAAGCAGCACCGCAATTGTAATCCTCTTCATACCTTCCTCCTATGAAAGTATCCGTATGTCATGGCCGCACCGCGGCTCATTGACGCCACTATGGTCTGCCGTCCTTGCCCAGATACGCCTCGACGAGCTCGGGATCGTCCTGCAGCTCGGCCGCGGGTCCCGACTTCACGAGCTTCCCTACCTG
>SKVA01000327.1 GCA_007129695.1 Spirochaetaceae bacterium
GGCGATATCGTGTCGCTCGACATCGGGGTGGATCTTGACGGGTACATCAGCGATTCAGCGGCGACCTTCCCGGTCGGAACCGTAGCACCGGAGATCAGACGTCTGCTGACCGAAACAAGGCGCGCACTCGAGCTCGGGATAGCGGCGGCACGGCCACGCGGCCGCGTACACGACATATCGCGAGCGATCTACCGGCACGTTACGCAGTTCGGATACGGCGTGGTTCGCCCGTACTGCGGCCACGGAGTCGGCTTTTCGGTCCACGAGGAACCACAGGTGCCCAACTACGTTTCGGCAGGCCCCAATCCGCGGCTGAAGCCCGGGATGGTCCTGGCCGTTGAGCCGATGGTGAACCTTGGCGGAGACGACGTGTCGGTGCTCGACGACGACTGGACTGTCGTTACCGACGACGGATCGATCTCCGCACACTTCGAGCACACGATCGCCGTGCTCGACGATCGCGTGGAAATCCTCACGCTGCTCGATACCAGCGAACCGTTGATTGCTGGAGCCGCCCTGTGACCGTCGCTCGCCACATGTCGATCGTGGTGGCCATCGCGCTGCTTGTGTCTGGGTGCGCAACCGATGTCGCGCGGTCGCTGCAGGATTCGTTCAACGCGGTCGCAGAATCGGTCATCCCGAGCGTCGTGCGCGTCGACGTGCGAACGCACACTCGTCCTGAAGAGCGCACAGACGGTGCGCCCGCGGAGCCCGACCGGTTCTTCTGGGAAGGTGAGGGGCTCGGATCGGGAGTGATCGTGCACCGCGACCGCTCGTTCTACTTCGTTCTGACAAACGACCATGTCGTGGCGGCCGCCGACTCGATATCGGTAGTCCTTCACGACGACACCGCGTTCGAGGCCGAGCTCTACGGTCGCGACCCGCGCCGCGATCTTGCTCTGCTGCGGTTCACGAGTAATCGCGCGATTCCCGTCGCGAAAATCGGAGACTCCGACGGCGTTCGGGTCGGCGACTGGGTCGTCGCGGTCGGCAGCCCGTTCGGATACCAGAACACAGTGACTGTGGGCATCGTGAGCGCGCTCGGGCGAAGCGGCGCGCAGATAGGTAATATCAGCGATTTCATCCAGACCGACGCGGCGATCAACCAGGGCAATTCGGGGGGAGCGCTCGTCAATCTGGACGGAAAGGTGGTTGGGATCAACACGTGGATCTCGAGCCGAAGCGGATTCTCCGCAGGGATCGGGTTCGCGATCCCGATGAACAACGCGGTTCGGTCGGTCGATACGATGATCCGCGGTGAACCGATCGAGTACGGCTGGCTCGGGGTATCTATCCGAAGCGTCGACCAGCCGGTCGCCTCCGCGCTCCGTCTTCCGGTCCCACGCGGAGCGCTGATTCAGGGAGTGTTCCCGAACAGCCCAGCGGCCGATGCGGGGTTGCGCGCCGGCGATGTCGTCACGTCGATCAACGGCGTTCCGATTCGGAGTTCCGACGATCTGATCCGGTATGTCGGCGACATCGTGGCCGGTTCGCGCGTGGGGATGGCGTTGATCCGTCATGGCTCCTCGATGCTGCTGACCGTCGACGTGGCGGTTCGGCCTGTGGACGCGCAGATCCGGTCATCGAGCGGTGGCGTATGGCCGGGGATCACGGTTGCACCACAGCCTCCTGGAGCGGACCCGGGGGAGACCGGCGTTTTGGTGGAAACTGTGGATGCTCCGGCGCTCGCGGGACTGGTCGTACGAGGCGACGTCATCACGTCGGTAAACGGCGACGCGGTGTCCGATCTGATCGACTTCTACGCGGCGGTTGCATCGGATCCCTCCGATGCGGCGGCACGAGACTGGGAGTTCACGATCCGGCGATCGGGAAACGAGATCACGATTACAACGGAGCGATAATGGCCAAGGAATTCCTTCAACTCGACACGGTGCGCAACAACGCGCTCAAACTGGCCCACCGGATCCATACCGGCGGGTTTGTGCCCGACGTGATCTATGTGAGCTTGCGTGGCGGAGCGTACCTGGGCAACGTTATCAGCGAGTACTTCAAGCTGGTGCGTAAAGGCGGACGCCCGGTGTTCTACGCGGCGGTCGTCGCCCGGTCGTACACCGACATCCACACGTCCGAGCGCGTAATGGTCGACGGCTGGACGTACAGTCCCGAGTACCTGCGCAGCGGCGATCGCGTGCTACTAGTGGACGACATCTTCGATTCGGGGCGAACGATCAACCACCTGGTCGAGATCATCCTGGAGAAGGGGATTCCCAGGGACGACATCAAGATCGCGGTTCACGACTACAAGGTTCGCAGCTTCTCCGGCGAACAGCTGCCGATCCAGCCCGACTACTGGTGCCGCTACCACGACGTGCAGACGCCCGAAGACGACACGTGGATCCACTATCTGAGCCACGAGCTCGTCGGGTTGACTCCCGACGAGGTCGCCGAGCACTACTCGGCCGACCCCGACGTGCCCGACGCGATCCTTAGCGTGCTGCCTACTCCTGGACCCACTGAATAGGATTCGTCTGGTTGAGCGCGCGCCACAGCCCGCCGTTGGCCGCGCCCGCGAACAGCAGGTAGCCTTCCTCACGCGTGAACGCACCCGGTGAGCCGGTCGGAACCGGATAGTCCGTCTTCAGCTCGGGGTTCGCGAAGAACGCGATCACGGTCGATCGCGACAGGTCGCTCTCCCGGTAGTTCGATTCCTCGACCGGGAGCGCGATCGCCTGCGACGCGTCTGAGCCGAGCACGCGGTACCCGACGCCGGTAGTGCCCGCGACGACCATCGGATCGCCGCCGCCGGGGGCCGCTACCGACCCGAGCGACCGGAACCTGATCGCGTTGCCGCCGGCGCGTACGTGCGCGTTGGTGTTGCGCACCCACACATCACCAAAGTCTGTCGAGCTGTAGAGAAAGCCGTTGTCGTCGGCGAGCCATACCGTCGTCGTCGCGCCGTTTTCAACGACGTGCGCCGCGGTGAACTCCGCGGTCGCCGGCCGCGCGGCAGAACCACCCGGCGCGACGCTCTGAGGAAGATCGCCGGCTTTCAGCCCGTCGGCATCGCGGTAGACGGTCTTGGGCGTTACGACGATGACCTGGCCGGTCCCGTCGCCGACCGCGGCGATGTGCGGAGCGGTCGAGTCGAACCCGTCGACCGCGACGAAGGTGGTGCCGTCGGTCGATCCGTCCAGTCGCCACGTGTTCGTGCCGGTTCTGACCGACACGAGCAGCGTCGGCCCGGCTGCCCCGTCGAGCGTCGCGTCGACGACGAAGACCCGCTCGACGCTCTCAGCCACGCCCGCAGGGAATACCGCGGTCAACGTCGGCGGAGTCGTACTGATAGTGACACGGTACACACCCGACACGTCGCCGGCCAGGTTCGAGTAGACCGCGTAGACGACGTCGTTCAGCACGGCCAGGTTGGTCGTCGTGAAGTTGGCTCCTGGAGCCGCTACCTTGGTCCACTGCTCGGGGCGTCCGGCGGCAAGGTCGTCAACCTTGTCAAACCCGCGGTGCCAGAGCTGCCCCGCGGCAATCCACATCCGGTCGGAGGTCCGGTCGATCGCGGCGACGGTCAGGTCGTTCGGGAGGTCACGGTCGTCGAGCACCTTTCGCTCGCGGGCGATACTCGCGAAGATACCGACGCCCTCGAACGCGCAGGATGTGATGAGCACCGCGATCGACGCGATGAGCGATATAAGTACGGTTCGTCTGTGAAACATCGTTCTGCCAGTCCTTTTAGAAGTGGTAACGGGCCGAGAGCGTGAACTCCAGGAAATTACCGACGCGGGTCTCGGTCACGCCCTGGTACGTCAGGTTTGTGTAGATCTGCGGGATGATCCAGTAGAACAGGTTAGCCCCGAACGCCCACTGCGTGCTGTAGTACCAGTAAAACGAACCACCCGGCTTGATGAACGGATCGACCTTGACCGCGTCCTCCAGCCGCGCGATGCTGAGCCCCGCGCCGAGCGACACCGGAAACTCGAACGGGTATGCGCGAAAACTGTAGCTCCCGCGCGCGGCGATTGGCACCAGGAAGAGCGCACGACCGTTGGGCGTGAGCGCGAAGCTGCCGCCGAGCTCGACGCCGACCGAGATCTCGTTCGTCAGGTAGGTCGACCACAGAAGCGACCCAGCGCCACCGAGCGACAGATTTGCCGGCTCGAACAGGCTGACCGGCCCTGCAAAGAACATCGGGACGAAGAGTCCCAGGTTGATCGCAAGAGACTGATCTCCAAGAGTGTACGTCGGGGCGAACGCGTCACTGTCCTGCTGCGCTGGAAGCGTCGACGCGACGAAAACCACAAGGAGAGCTACGGCAAATCGCCGGATCCGTGAGACATGCATATACCCGTAAGGTACCAGTTGGATACCGATTCATCAATCTTTCCGAGTCCCGCGCCGACCCTTCACACATTCGGCGACACATGGTACAAGAAACCGTGCACCTCCTCGACGGCAATGCAATCTCACAGCGACTCCGGGCCGAAATCGGAGCCGCGGTCCGGCGGCTGATGACCACCGGCATAGTTCCCGGCCTTGCGACCGTTCTGGTCGGCGACAACCCGGCGAGCGCATCGTACATCAGGAGCAAGCAGCGGGCGTGCGCCGACCTTGGCATCAACCCCGTCGACATCACGCTCCCCGAGGACATCGCGCAATCGGCGCTTCTGGACGAACTCGCCGCGCTGAACGAACGGCCCGACGTTCACGGAGTCCTGGTCCAGCAGCCGCTCCCGCGCCACATCGACGTTGAGGCGGTCGTGGAGGCAGTGTCTCCTGACAAGGACGTCGACGGATTCCACCCGGTCAACCTTGGCCGCATGGTACGCGGGCGGCGGTGTTTTCTGCCGTGCACACCGTTTGGCGTGCAGAAGATCCTCGCGTTTGCCGGTATCTCTGTTGAGGGCCGACACGTCGTGATCGTTGGAAGGAGCCTGCTCGTCGGGAAGCCACTCGCGACGATGCTGCTCGAAAAGAGCTCGACTGCAAACGCTACTGTGACCGTCTGCCACAGCGGCACGCGTGAACTCGGCCAGATAACGCGCAGCGCCGACGTACTGGTCGCGGCGATCGGCCAGCCGGCCTTCATCACCTCCGACATGGTGCGCGACGGCGCGGTCGTGGTCGACGTCGGGATCAACCGAGTGGACGACGCGTCCAGAAAGCGCGGCTACAGGATCGTGGGTGACGTCGATTTTGCCGCGGTCAGCGAGCGATGCAGCGCGATCACCCCGGTTCCTGGCGGAGTCGGGCCGATGACGGTAACCATGCTGCTCTATAACACGGTACAGTCTGCGCGCGGCATGCGCAGCCGGGACGCGCTCGGAGACGGCGCATGAACCGCGTGGCAACCGTTGACAACGAAGTCCGGCTCAGGCGCGTTCTGATCAGCGTGTCGGACAAGAACGGTCTCGACGCGCTGGTCGGGCAGCTGCTCACAATCCCCAATCTGGAGATCCTGTCGACCGGAGGGACATTCGCACGGCTGCGCGACCTATGCCCCGACGAACAGCGACATCGGTTGATCCAGGTGAGCGATTACACCGGTCAACCCGAGATGCAGGGTGGCCTGGTCAAGACGCTGGACTTCAGGATCTACCTTGGACTGCTCAGCGAGCCGTACAATCACGCGCACGACGACGACCGCGCGCGTCTGGGCGCGGGGTTGATCGACATGGTCGTCGTGAACCTCTATCCGTTTGCCGCTACCGTAGCGCGCGACGGCTCCGACGCCGAGGACGCACGCGGAAACATCGATATCGGCGGACCGTGCATGCTGCGTGCGGCCGCGAAGAGCTATCTGCGGGTCGCCGCAGTGTGCGATCCGGCGGATTACCCGACGATTGCCGCCGAGCTCGGCGCCCATAGCGGGGCCCTGACGCTCGAGACCAGGTTCCGGCTCGCAAAGAAAGCGTTCGCGCACACGGCAGCGTACGATTCGGCGATAGCCGATCACCTTGCAGCGCAAGACTTCCGGACCGCTTGCGCGCCGTATACGGTTACCCATAGCGTCATGGAGGGCGACAGATGAGCTCTACCGTCGATCGGCGCATGTATCGGACGATCAACGAAGACCAGTTTCCGCCACGGATGGAGATCACGTTCGACGATGGCGATCGGAGGCAAACGCTCTTCTACGAACGGGTCGCGTGGACGATCGACGGCGAAAACCGCGGGCTGCGCTACGGGGAGAACCCGGATCAGCAGGCGTCGCTCTACCGTCTGGTCAACGGCAACCTGGAGCTAGGCGACGTCGCGTCGATCGCGCCGGGCAGACACCTCGCGAGCGACGTCGAACTGCTGCAGAGTGGCAAGCACCCGGGCAAAATCAACATCACCGACGCCGACAGCGCGCTCAATATCCTGCGTTACTTTCGCGAGCGCCCGGCAACGGTCATCATCAAGCACAACAATCCATGCGGCGTCGCGCTCGGTGATACGCTCGTGGACAGTTACCGTAAGGCGTACGACGCAGACCGGATCGCGGCGTTCGGCGGCGCGGTTGCGGTGAACCGTGAGATCGACATCGTCACGGCGGAGGCGATAGCCGAATCGTACAGCGAGGTGGTCGTCGCACCCGAGTTCGCCGAGGGAGCGATTGCGGTGCTGTCCGCGCGGAAGAACCTCCGTATCATGCGTATCGCTGCGATCGACCGGCTCAACGACTACGTCGGTGCGCGCGTCGTCGAGTTTCGTTCGCTGATAGACGGCGGGATGGTCCTGCAGTGGTCGCAGACGCCCGCGATCGACGATGAGCTGTTCACGACTCCGGCATCGACAATCAGAAAGGACCGCGAGTACCGGATCGAGCGACAACCGACCGCCTCCGAAGTCCGCGATATGCGGTTCGGGTGGCTTGTCGAGTTCGGCGTGACGAGCAACTCGGTGCTCTACGTCCGCGATGAGGCTACCGTGGGAATCGGCACCGGCGAGCAGGACCGAGTCGGCGTCGCTGAGATCGCGCGCGACAAGGCGTACCGAAAACACGCCGATCGCATCGCGTGGAGCACCGCGGGATCTCCGTTCAACGCGGTCACCGATCCCGGCGCCAAAGCAGAAATCTGGCGGCAGACCGAACGCGAGCGCGGCGGCATTCCCGGCTCGGCAATGATCTCAGACGCGTTCTTCCCATTCCGTGACGGCGTCGATGTCGGACTGCGCGAAGGCGTGAGCGCCGTAGTCCAGCCTGGCGGCGGGCTTCGCGACAGCGAAGTCATCGACGCGTGCAACGAAGCGGGCGCCACTATGGTGTTTACCGGACAGCGTTCGTTCCGCCACTGAGCGGTGACCCGAGTGCGCCCTGGCGCACCTTTTGGTATATTCGGCTGAAAGACTCTGTACGACACGAAGACGATTCGTGTGGGAGGAACCGGTGAGCGACAGCAGAGACCTTGTTCCAACAAAGACTCTCGTACGCCATGGCACGGTGGGGATCGGCGGCATCGTCGGCGGTGGAGTGTTGCTCATTCTAGGATCGCTTGGAGGTCCGTGGGCCTTCATCCTCGGGGGAGTGCTCGCAGTCGGCGGCGCGATAGTCGCCGCGTCGAGCAGGGAAGACCGCGTCGCCGGCGGTGTGGTCGCTGGAGCGGGTATCCTGACCGTGCTCAGCGGAATCGGATTCGGCGTCGGTGGCGCATTGCTCAGTCTGGGTGGCATCGGTCTGATCGCGGCCGGTGCAGTCGGTGCGTACCGCTTCCTCAAGGGCTTGCGAGCACGCCGATAGTCATACTCAGTGTCAACAGCTACCTCGATCGCACCGACAATCACAGTAGATGTCAACGAATCGGGTCTACGCTATTGCACTCATGCTGGTCACGCTACCGCTGTACGCGCAGCGCGATGCAGTCGCCGACCTGGAGTGGCTGGTCGCCAATCCTGGCAATCCCGCCTTTACCGAACGGCTTGAGGCGGCGTTCGACGCCGCGGTCACGGTTGCCGCGATCGCGCGCCTGGCCGACCGGGTGATTCCGGTAGTGACGAGCTCGTCCACCAGGGCGGCCTGGGCCATCAGACTCGCGGACGTGCTGAGGACCGCGCGCGACTTCGAGCGTGCGTCCGCGCTCTACGAGATCGCCTTTTTCGCGTCGGGGGGCACCGACTACGCGGCGCTCTACGCGCAGGCACAGCTACTAGTACAGCGTGGAGAGTTCGTCGGGGCCGAACAGCGCGCGCGCACCGTAGTGGATCGCACCGAAGACTACGAACTGAAACGCAGAGCATTCGCTCTCGTCGCCCGGGTCATGCAGATGACCGGCAGGAGCGCCGAGAACTGAAACGCA
>SKVA01000185.1 GCA_007129695.1 Spirochaetaceae bacterium
CCGATCGACGCAAGGTGCTGTTTCGCCTTGTCGGTCACATCCAGGACGAGCTTGCGGTCGTCGAGTCGGCGCTGAAGCTTGCGCAGCTCCAGGTCGACGATGCGCCCGATCTGCTCGCGGTCCAGGCGGTGGAACGTGATCACCTCATCGAGCCGGTTCAGGAACTCGGGCTTGAACGTCGCGCGCAGGATGTCGCGGATCGTGTCGGCGATCGCGTCCAGGTCGGGCGCATTGAGGATCACGTCGCTTCCGACGTTGCTCGTCAGAATGACGATGGTGTTCCGGAAATCGACCAGACGCCCCTGCCCGTCTGTCAGCCGCCCTTCGTCGAGCAGCTGAAGCAACACGTTGAACACGTCGGGGTGAGCCTTCTCGATCTCATCGAAGAGCACGACCGAGTACGGACGCCGCCTGACCACCTCGGTCAGCTGCCCGCCCTGATCGTAGCCGACGTACCCGGGAGGCGCTCCGATCAACCGACTCACCGAGTGTTTCTCCATGTACTCGCTCATGTCGATCCGGGTGAGCGCGCGCTCGTCGCTGAACAGGAACTCGGAGAGCGTCTTCGCGAGCTCGGTCTTGCCGACCCCGGTCGGCCCTATGAACATGAAGGTCCCGGTCGGACGGTTCTCGTCCGACAATCCGCTCTTGTTGCGGCGGATCGCGTCGGCTACCGCGCGGATCGCGCGATCCTGACCGATCACGCGTTCGCCCAGGATCGACTCGAGCTTCAGAAGCTTCTCCATGTCGCTTGTGAGCATCTTGCTGACCGGTATTCCGGTCCACGTGCTTACAACCCGGGCGATATCCTCTTCGCTGACCTCTTCGCGGAGCAGACTGCTCGTACCCTGCAGATCGGTCAGCTGCGCATCGAGCTCGTTGAGGTGCGCTTCGAGCTGCGGGATCTGCCCGTGCTTGATCTCCGCGGCGCGCGACAGGTTGCCGTCGCGCTCGTACTGCAGCTCCTCAATCGTCAATTGCTCGATCTGTTGCTTGAGGTCCCGGATCTGGTCGATGACCTTCTTTTCGTTCTGCCACTGCAGCTGCATCGCGTCGCGACTGTGCTTGAGCTCCGACACTTCCTTGTCGAGCTTCTGTAACCGCTCGATGCTCGCCGGATCCTTCTCCTTGCCGAGCGCCTGTCGCTCGATGTCGAGCTGGAGGATCCGGCGCTGGAGCTGGTCGAGCTCGGTCGGCTGGCTTTCGATCTCCATCTTGAGCTTGCTCGCCGCCTCATCGACGAGGTCGATCGCCTTGTCGGGCAGGAAGCGGCTCGTGATGTAGCGGTCGCTCAAGGTAGCCGCCGCGATCAGCGCCTCGTCACGAATCCGCACGCCGTGGTGAACCTCGTAGCGCTCCTTGAGGCCGCGGAGGATCGCGATCGCGTTTTCGACCGACGGCTCGTTCGTCATGACCGGCTGAAACCGTCGTTCGAGCGCCGCGTCCTTTTCGATGTGTTTGCGGTACTCGTCGAGCGTCGTCGCGCCGATCGTGCGAAGCTCGCCGCGCGCGAGCGCGGGCTTCAGCAGGTTGCTCGCGTCCATCGTCCCTTCGGCGCTTCCGGCGCCGACGAGCGTATGCAGCTCATCGATGAACAGGATGATCTGACCGCCGCTTTCGGTGATCTCGTGAATGACCGCCTTGAGGCGCTCTTCGAACTCACCGCGGAACTTGGTTCCGGCGAGGAGCGCGCCAAGATCGAGCGCGAGGATCCGCTTGTTCTTCAACGAGTCGGGCACATCGCCCGACACGATCCTGCGCGCAAGCCCTTCGGCGATCGCGGTCTTCCCGACGCCGGGCTCGCCGATCAGCACAGGATTGTTCTTCGTCCGGCGACTGAGCACCTGCATGACCCGACGGATCTCCTCATCGCGACCGATCACCGGATCGAGCTTCTCCTTGCGCGCGAGCTGCGTCAGATCCCGGCAGTACTTCTCAAGAACCCTGTACTTGTTCTCCGGGTTCTGATCGGTCACGCGCTGGTTGCCTCGAACACTGGTCAGCGCCTGGAGCGCGACATCACCGGACACACCGAGTTCGCCGAGCAGCGCCTCGATACCCGAACCTTTGCGGGTCATCGCAAGGAGCAGGTGTTCGGTGCTGATGTAGTCGTCCTTGAGCGCGCGGGCCTCGTCCTCTGCCCTGACGAACAGGCGCGAAACCGGCGCGGACAGCTGCGGTTGCGAACCCGCGCCCTGAACCGTCGGCTTGCGATCGAGCTCACGGTTGAGTCGATCACGAAGCGCTTCGGGCCTGACACCGATCCTGTTGAGCAGCGGCGGGATCACGCCGTCCTCCTGGCCGATCATCGCAAGGAGGAGATGCTCTAGATCGAGGGTCGGGTTTTCACGACGGTGCACGATCGCCACCGCATCCTGGAGCGCGCCCTGCGCCTTGACGGTCAACCGGTCGTAGTCCATGCATCCTCCTGACGATCAAAAGGTACGAAACGAACAACGTCGCTTCAATTCCCGAACGTCCGGCTTGTCCCGACCGCGGCACACGAGTAGACTCTTTCCATGAGCGAACGCCCTGCGGAACTGGATAATCGCGTCGTGATCCTCAACGGATTCACCGATCCGGAGATCATCGCAATCATGAACGTCGTGAAGTCGTTGTACGCGAGCGAAGACATCGACGCGTACGCGCGTTTTGTCGGCGAGGTGGAAAACCACGCCGCGGCAACCGACTTCACGCGCCGGCTTCTGCGCGTAGTCGGCGCGGCGAAGCAGATCCCCGAAACACAGACGGTATCGACCGGCGACCTGATCTTCGCGAAGACCACCGAACAGTCGCTCCAGACAAAGATCGCCGACGTGATCGTCGACATGAGCGGAGACCACGAGTACCTTCGAAATAATCCACCGGGCGGAAATCCGGCGTGACGTTCCGTCCGGTCCTGTCGCAGCTGAAGCCGTACGAGCCGGGAAAACCCGTCTCGGGCGGGATCAAGCTGAGCTCGAACGAAAACCCCCTCGGGCAGTCGCCGCTCGCTGTTGAGGCGATCCGCGGTGCGCTTGCCGACGTCTCGCGTTACCCTGAGTCGTCGCTTCTGACGCTGCGAAGCGCGATAGCCGAGCACGCAGGCGTAGAGCCCGAGATGGTCGTCGTCGGAAACGGCAGCGACGAGATCATGGCGATGATAGCCGGTGCGCTGATCGAACCGGGTACGAACGCGGTGACCGGCGCGAACACGTTCAGTCAGTATGCGTTCGTAACCCGTATCTTTGGCGGAGAGATTCGTGCTGCCGAGATGCCCGACGGACGATTCGTGCTCGGCGAAATGCTTCGACTCATCGATTCGGACACCCGTATCGTCTGGCTCTGCAGCCCGAACAACCCAACCGGAACGCTCATCACCGACGATGAACTCACCGGCTTCATCGCGGCGGTACCGCCGAGCGTACTGATCGTGATCGACGAGGCGTACGGAGAATACGTGCGATCGCCGCACTACCCCGACACGATTGGCCTTGTCCGGTCGCATCCCAACCTCATCCGGCTTCGCACCTTCAGCAAGATCTACGGGCTGGCCGCGCTTCGCATCGGCTACGGCATCGGGCAGGCGCACGCGATGAGCGAGATCGGAAAGCTTCGCCAACCGTTCAACGTTGGGACGGTAAGTCAGGCCGCGGCGATCGCGGCGCTCGGCGATCACTCGTTTTTCGATCGGTCGATAGAGACGAACGAAGCACAGCTTGCCCGAATCACGCGGTGGCTCGAACAGCGCGACATCCAGTTCTACCCGAGCGACGCGAACTTCGTCTGCGGCTGCTTCCCCGGCCGCGCGCGTGCTGTCGTGCCGGAAATGCTCGCGCGCGGCGTGTCGCTGCGCTGGCTTGGATCGTTCGGAATGCCCGACTGGATCCGGATATCGGTTGGCACCGCGTCTGAGATCGACGAGCTACTTCGCGTTCTGGCCCTGGTGCTGGACGATCGTGGCGATTCTTGACGCGGCACTGATCATCATTCCACCGGCCATCGGGTTGCTCTGGCTGAAACGCAGAACCGGTGTGCAGCCCGGTAGCCTGCTGATCGTACAGACGCTCTTCTTTGGCGCGGTCGCGATGGCCTTAGCGCTGCTGATTGGGGTCGCGACCGCTCCGCTCATGCGGCGGCTCACCGGGGTCGCACGGGAACTGGTCTCCGCCTTCGTCGTCGCCGGCGTCGTAGAGGAGACAGCGAAGATGGCAACGATCCTGCTCCTGATCGCTATAGATCGCCGTAGGTACGCCCGGTCGCCGCAGACGCCGTCTGTCGACAGACGCGCGCTACCGGTGTGGACCGGCGCCGTCGTTGGGACCGGCTTCGCGATTCTGGAGTCGCTTCTCTACATCGGTCGTGGTCCGGGTGTGTTGCTTCTGCGCGGCGTGACCGCGCTGCCGATGCATCTGACCACCGGAGTCATCCTTGGTCTGGCCTTGAGCCCGAGTCGGCACCGATCTTCAACGTTGGTCGCGTTCACCGTCGCGGTGGTGCTCCACGGCGTCTACGACCTGATCGTGAGAGCCGACCCACCGGTCGCCTACGGTGTCGTTGCGCTCGTCGCGGCGATGCTGATCGCGACCTCGCGTCTGACACTCCGGTCCGGCATGGGCAATTCGACTTCGGAGCTTGACCCGTAACTCCATCGTACGTATATTAGCCGTCCAACGACGCAGGGTAGAGCAGTTGGCAGCTCGTCGGGCTCATAACCCGGAGGTCGCAGGTTCGAGTCCTGCCCCTGCTATAACGCGTAAGTCACTGCAGTAGCAGTACTTACCATTGATGGCCACCGGAAAACCGGCGCTGTCCGCGATTCAACTGTCAGATGCATGTGTCAGATGACCTGCATCCGAGGGAGCGGATATGCGCCGTTTTTCTTTGTACCGCCGTGGCCGTGTCTTCTACGTCCAGTTCTGGAACCAACAGGCACGCTGCTACGCCTCGGGAATCAGTACTCGTCAGCTCACTCGCAACGCCGCACTCGCCACCGTCGCCACCTGGCAGACCTCCGGCATCGAGCCGCGCGCCACATCGGTCGAAGACCTCCTGAGCGCCGACACCGCGATCCGCTACCTCCGCGGCGCTGCCCTCACCTACCAGGATGCCCGGCGCATCGTCGAGGAGCTCGATGAGCGGGGCCTGCTTCGTTCTCCAGACGACCCTTCGAGTGAATCGCTTGTATCCTTTCTCACCCGCTTCTGGGACTACGAGCACTCGCCCTACGTCGCCGACCTTCACTCCCACAAGCACGCGATCGGTCGCCGCCACTGCTACGACATGACCCGCTGCGTCGAGAACCACTGGAAGCCCTTCTTTGCCGATCGTGCCCTCGGCAGCATCTCCAAGACCGCCAACAACGTGCTCACCGCGGGCACCGTCGCCCTGAACTGGGCCCACGGCGAACAGATCATCCCGACGAATCCCGGGAAAGACCTGCGAAAGTACGGCTCCCAGGAGACCACCGCGACCCGTGGCGTTCTCACCGTGGAGGAGGCCCGCAGCATGCTCTCTCTCGAATGGAGCGACGAGCGCTTCCGCGTGGCGACGCTTGTGGCGATGACCACCGGACTTCGCGCCGGAGAGATCGCCGCGCTTCGCGTCGAGGACATCGCAGAGGACCGCCTCTATGTCCGTCACGCGTGGAGCAATCAGGACGGCCTGAAGTCAACGAAGACGGGCACCGAACGCGTGGTCCCCCTGCTCCCCTCGGTACGCCGCGAACTGAAGAAACTCGCTCAACAGAACCCGCACGGCGAGAGCGCTCCGCGATGGTGCTTCTGGAGTACCGTCAGAGCGGATCGACCGGTCGACCCGAAGGCGTTCGGCGACGCGTTTCGACGGATGCTGCCGCGAATCTACCTGAACGACGAGCAGATGGGCGACGCCGAGCTGCTCGCCCGACAGCGCGAGCAGTGGAATGAACGCGGGGTCGTGTTCCACTCTTCGCGTCACCTGTTCGCCACGCGGCTGTCGGCGCAGCTTGATGAGCGCACCGCGCGCACGGCCACCGGGCACGCCACCCGAGAGATGTTCGAGCACTACGCACGGCACCACGACGAGCAGACGTTCCAAGAGGTGGCCAAGGTAACCCGTCAGGCGTTCGGCTTCTTGAGCGCCTGATGGAAGCGACGCGCTACCGGTTACCCGAACCCCTGAGGTACCGGGATGCCTCATCTGAAGCGGCCGTGTCGTAGGTTTGGGTGTGTCTTGCTCTATCGTTCCTGTGGTATAGTCCGCGGATGCTCGTCAAACGCGTGCCGCGCGCGAACTTACCCGGGATCATTGCCGTGGTGCTTCTCCTCCTGGCCTTCCGTGTCGTCGCGAACGACTCAGGCTTATTCGACTCCGAGCAGGTAGCCTTCGAGCACGTATCTGTCGGCGATGGACTCTCGCAGAACACCGTCGAGGCGATTCTCCAGGATGATCGGGGTTTCCTCTGGATCGGTACGCAGGATGGCCTCAACCTGTTCGACGGGTACAGCTTCACCGTGTATCGCGCAAGTCCCGACGGGACCGGCCTGACGGACAACGTCATCCCTGGATGCAGCCCTTACCGTGCCGTCGGCGTCGACAAATACGATACCCACAACAAAGTCGAGACGTTGCTCCATGCGTAGAAATAGTGCATTCACATCGTCGCCACCGCTCATCACGACCTCGGGTATCACCGCGAGGCGAGAAACTGCGTTCTGCACAAGCAGCACCGCAGACTCCAGTGTCCGCTGGTACAGTTGTGATGTATTCACCGTTATGAACTCTTTCTCCGCTGTCAGTACTCGAAAGCGACTCGCCTGGAGCGATCACATAAGCATCGTCGTTGCCGCGAGCACCAGCAGAATCTGAAGCACTACGGCAACTCTGAAGACGCGGTTTGCCTGGACCATGCGCTGCCCCTTACCCTCCCACTTCCTGGGGAAACACCAGCACCACCAGCGTCCCGTGGGACTCTGGAGAATGAGACGACTCGAAGCGAATAGCCCCGTTGAGCTGAGCTACCATCGCTTGCACCATCGTCGTACCGAATCCACCGGGGTTCTCCGGATCGAAGTCTTCCGGCAATCCGGGTCCGTCGTCTTGCACCCGAATCTCAACAGACTCGTCGCGGCACACGATCGTGACCGCAAGGGTTCCTCGGGCGGCGCCGGCGGCGTCGCTGGGCTGGTCCCGAGAAAACGCATACTTCATCGCATTGGTCACCAGCTCGTTCACGATCAGGCCAACGGTAGAGAGCCTTTTCGCATCAAGGACGCATCGTTCCTGAGAAGCCGCCTCTCCACCGGAATCGACCGTGACAGTCACCTGCGGCGTCGCGGGAAAGAGGTCAGCAACCTGCCTGACCAGAGTCTGCAGGTATTCGGTTAACGAACTGCTTCCGAGCGCGTCGGAGCGGTACAGGCGATCGTAGAGGATCTCCATGCTCTGGAATCTGCTGCGGACATCGTTGAGCACCTCGGAGGCTGCAGGCGTTGCACGAACCTGATGGGCTTGAAGCGAGAGCAGGCTGGTCATGGTGTTCATGTTATTCTTGATGCGGTGCTGCACTTCCTTCAGCAGGGTCTCTTTCTCCTGGACCAACTGTGCGTTCTGCTCCTCGGTTCTGAGCCGCGCCAGCGTGACCCCCACCATCCCGGCATACAGCTCCAGCTGATCCCGGTTGCTCAGGTGCTGGGCCCGGGTGTACAGGAGGGTGAAATCGCCCATGGTGCCGGTTGTGGTCAGAATCCGGGTGATCACCACCTCCCCGAAATCGAAGGCGCCGGCGATTCTGTCCGCCAGCGATGCGGAAAAACCGGCGGAAGTCAGCGATCCAAGGGAAGGAAAAACCGCCGTCCGGTCCTCGCCGAGCGCCGCTTCCCGCGCCGGGTCGTGGTCCCACCGTCGTCCCACCAGCGGGAAGCCGAGGAAATCAGACACGCGTACGATGTGATCGGGATTCCCCGCCACGGCCACGGTGGTGAAACTCCGCCCGTCCGCGTCAAAGAGGTTGAGTGCTGCAAAGGCTGCTTCCGACAAGGAACGAGCGGTCTCGACAATGCGGGTGTAGTCCACCGTCCCGGGGGTGCAGGACTGCAGCTCCGTTGCGACCTCCACGAGACGGAGGCGGGCCTCTTCCGCAATCTTCCGGTCGGTGATGTCCTCGGCAAACCCGAGAAAACGCTCCTGCGAAATGGCGGTAGCCACCACGTTCC
>SKVA01000375.1 GCA_007129695.1 Spirochaetaceae bacterium
ACGGTGATCCGGACCCTCTCGAGCAAATGCGGCAGGTGAGTCGTCCGCAGCGTCAGCTCGCCGCGGATCTCGTCGTACTGCTTATCGAAGGTGCCACCGGTAATGATGATGCGAATCGGCCGAATCACGCGCACACTCTGTCACAGCCGCTGAGGCGGTGCAAGCGCCCGCCCGATGACGCCCAATCGGTCACCGGCTCTCCGCCGAGTCATCGTCGTCGAGGTCGGGTAGCGCGCCGTGATCGGGGTCGTAGCCGAGCAGGGTGAAGACGTCGGCCATCTCGGATGCGATGGACTCGCGACTCAGCCCCAGATCCGCAAGCGACAGCGAGTGCGATCGCCGACGACTCGATGCCGACTCGAGCCGCGCGAGCCGTTCGCGAAGCCCGGCATCGGCGTAGATGCCCAGAGCGTGCAGCAACCCGGTCACCGTCGCCGACGGATGCGCAACCAGATCCTCATACCGGACCCGGTGGTACGTGCCGGCGTGGTCGCTCGCGGCGATCACACGCTCAGGACGCAGGTACCACTCGTTCGCCATCGACAGGAAGGTGTCCAGGAACGGAAACCGGTCGACCGGCGACGCGAAGTAGTGCCACGCGAAGGCGAACCACGCAGCACCGCTCGGGACTACGTCGAAGGGGTGCCGCACGAGCTCGATGATGCGCGCGTCAGGGAACTCCTCGATCAGAGAACCGAGTCGAGCGGTGAACGCCGGGCTCTTGGACAGGTAGATCGACCCCGGGGGCGCGAGCGCAAGGTGGCGCTGCAGGATACCGCGATAGAAGCGCATCGCCGCGCGGCGCCGGTGAGCCGGTACGCGCGAGTCGAAGCGCCAGTACGGGTTGCGATCGGCATCGGCCGGCACGAAGAACCAGTTGAAGAAGCTGTCCCAGAGGTAGAGAAACAGCGCCTCGTCCTCCTCCGGCTCCTCCAGCCTCACCTTGTGCATCTGCACCTGCGCGAGCCTGCGAGCCTGCGCGCGCTCGATCGCCGAACGCAGCCGCCCGCCAAACCAGCGATCGACGATCCACACCCCGTGCCAGAACTTCCGTTGCGTGATCGACGGCGCGAAGTAGAGCTCCCACGTCTTCATCGCGGTGAACGCCGACGAATGAGCCAGGAGCCGGTGCAGCAACGTGCTACCGCTTCGAAAGTTCCCGACGATGAAGGTCGGTGCGACCACGCGCCGGCGACGAAACCACGGAAACAGCAGGTGATCGGCCATCAGTCCCAGCCGCGCCGACCCACCCATCCACGCCATGCAAAGTACCAGCATCACGACGACGCGCGCTCGATGCCCGGTCAAGCGGAGGTGCGGATGGCGCGCAGCGAAGACCGAAATCCAGAGGTCGTGGAGAAACTGCCGCCAGTTGAAGTACATCGGCGCGAAGCATACCCGATGCCCCGCCCGGTGTTAAGGTCGACCGCGGTCAGTACCCGAGCAGACTCGTGAGCCACCGCTCGGTTTCGGGCACGGTCGACCCCATGCGTCGCGCGTAGTCTTCGACCTGGTCGAGTCCGAGCTTTCCCACGCCCCAGTACGAGCTCGCCGGGTGGCTGTAGTAGAAGCCGCTCACGCTCGCTCCCGGCATCATCATCCGGCTTTCGGTGAGCCCGATCCCGCACGAGGATTCGGGGTCGAGCAACTCCCAGATGACCTCCTTATCGCGGTGGTCGGGACACGGCGGGTAGCCGGGTGCGGGACGGATTCCCCGGTACTCTATCCGTAGCATTCCTTCCAGATCGAGCGCCTCATCGGCGGCGTAGCCCCACAGTTCACGCCGCGCGAGCATATGGAGGTACTCGGCGAACGCCTCTGCGAGCCGGTCCGCGACGATCTTGACCAGGATGCTCGAATAGTCGTCATCCTGCGCGTCGAACTCGGCGACCAGGCGCTCGATGCCTTCCCCCGCGCTCACCGCGAACATCCCGATCCAGTCGGCGACTCCGCTCGCCTTGGGCGCGATGTAATCGCAGAGGCTCAGGTAGTAAGGAGTCTCTTTCTTCTCTTGCTGCTGGCGCAGCGTCGGCAGAACCGCCGCGACGGTCGTCCGCGAGTCGTCGGCGTAGATCTCGATGCAGTCGTCGTCGGTTGAGTTCGCGGGAAAGAACCCGCACACGCCGTGCGCGCGGACCTCACCGTCGCGCACGAGCCGGTCGATCATCGCGCGCGCGTCGTCGTAGAGCTTACGCGGCTCGTCGCCGTACTTCGGGTCGGTCAGCAGGTCGGGCCACGAGCCGACGATGTCCCACGCGACAAAGAAGTACGCCCAGTCGATGTACTCGGCGAGCGTCGCGATCGGGACGTCGCGCATCACGTGCACGCCGGGGCGGCCGGGCACCGGCGGCGCGTAGTCGCCCCACCCGGGGTCGAACCGCCGTGCGCGTACGTCGGCGATCGGCAGGAGCCCGCGCCCCTCCCACTTGCCGGCCCGGTCGCGGACGATCGACTCGTGCCCCTGGTTGACCTCCGCGACGAAATCGTCGCGCGTGTCGGGGTTCATGAGCCTGTTCACGACGTTCACGACGCGGCTCGCGTCCTTCACGTGGACGACGAGCCCCGAG
Source organism: Spirochaetaceae bacterium (assembly GCA_007129695.1). GTDB lineage: Bacteria > Spirochaetota > Spirochaetia > DSM-27196 > SLST01 > SLST01. The sequence goes on from SKVA01000375.1 coordinate 2,568, forward strand.
TACGCGGGGGCGATCTTGACCGCCGTGTGAATCGTGCTCGTCGTCGCGCCGCCGATCAGCAGCGGAACCGTGAGCCCCTCCTTGTCCATCTGCCGCGCGTTGTAGACCATCTCCTCCAGGCTGGGAGTGATGAGCCCCGAAAAGCCGATGATGTCGGCGTCGTGCTTCTTCGCGGCGGCAAGGATCTCGGAGAACGGTACCATGACGCCCAGGTCGAAGACCTCGTAGTTGTTGCACCCGAGCACGACGCCGACGATGTTCTTCCCGATGTCGTGCACGTCGCCCTTGACGGTCGCGAGCAGGATCCGGCCCTTCGACGAACGGGCTCCTGCGACCTTCTCGGCTTCTATGAAGGGCAGCAGATGCGCGACGGCCGCCTTCATCACGCGAGCGCTCTTGACGACCTGCGGCAGGAACATCTTCCCGCTGCCGAACAGGTCGCCAACGACGTTCATTCCGGCCATCAGCGGGCCTTCGATCACGTCGAGCGCGCGCTGTTCGAGCTGCCGTGCCTCTTCGGTGTCCTCGGTGATGTAGGTCAGCACGCCACGGACGAGCGCGTGTCGCAACCGCTCGGCGACCGGCGCGTCACGCCACGACAGATCCTCCACCCGCGCCGTTGCCCCACCGGTTACCGTTTCGGCGAACTCGATCAGACGGTCGGTCGCGTCGTCGCGCCGGTCAAGGAGCACATCCTCCACGCGCTCGAGCAGATCGGGGTCGATCTCATCGTAGACCGCCAGCTGCCCGGCGTTGACGATTCCCATGTCCATCCCGCGCTGCGTGCCGTGGTACAGGAACGCCGAATGCATCGCCTCGCGCACCGCGTCGTTCCCGCGGAAGGAGAAGCTCACGTTGCTCACCCCGCCGGACACGTGCACCCCCGGCAGGTTCTCACGGATCCAGCCGGTCGCGTCGAAGTAATCGAGCGCGTACCGGCGGTGCTCGTCGATGCCGGTCGCGACCGCGAACACGTTCGGGTCGAAGATGACGTCGTGCGGCGCGTAGCCGATCTCGTCGACCAGGATATCGTAACACCGGCGGCAGATCGTCTGCCGCCGTTCGAGCGTATCGGCCTGCCCCTGCTCGTCGAACGCCATCACGACGACCGCCGCACCGTACTTGCGGATCTCCCTCGCGTGGTGGCGGAACGCGTCCTCGCCTTCCTTCAGGCTGATCGAGTTCACGACGCCCCTACCCTGCACGCAGCGCAGCCCCGCCTCGATCACGTCCCAGTTGCTCGAGTCGACCATGATCGGAACGCGCGCGATGTCGGGTTCGACCGCGACCAGATTCAGGAAGGTCGTCATCGCACGGACACCGTCGAGCATCCCCTCGTCCATGTTCACGTCGATGATCTGCGCGCCGCCTTCGACCTGCTCGCGTGCGACGTCGAGCGCGCCGGAGTACGCCTCGGTCTTCACGAGCTTCGCGAACCGTCGGCTACCGGCCACGTTCGTCCGCTCGCCGACGTTGATGAACCCGCGCGTCTCGTCTATGACGAGCGGCTCGAGCCCGCTAAGCCGCGTCCTCGCCGGGATCGCGGGGATCGCGCGCGGGGCGACGCCCGCCACCGCCTGCGCGATCCGCCGGACGTGCTCGGGCGTCGACCCGCAGCAGCCGCCGACGATGTTCACGAGCCCGTCGGTCGCGTAGCCGTGCACGATCTTCGCCATGAACTCCGGGCTGTGGTCGTAGGCGCCGAGCTCGTTGGGGAGCCCGGCGTTCGGGTGTGCACTCACGAAGCACGGTGCGACCGCGGCGATGCTCGCGACGTGCTCTCTCAGCTGATCCGCTCCGAGCGCGCAGTTGAGTCCCACCGACAGCGGCGCCGCGTGCAACACGGAATAGAGAAACGCCTCCGGAGTCTGGCCGGTGAGCGTACGGCCGCTCGCGTCGGTGATCGTGCCCGATATCATGACCGGGACGTCGAGCGAATCGCGCTCGCGGAGCGTCATCAGCGCGTAGATCGCTGCCTTGGCGTTCAGCGTGTCGAAGATCGTTTCGATCAGAATCAGATCGGCGCCACCGGCGATGAGCGCTTCGGCCGCGACCGTGTACGTGTGCAGCAGCTCGTCGAACGTGACGTTACGCATCCCCGGATCGTTCACGTCGGGAGAGAGCGACAGCGTTCGGTTGGTCGGCCCGAGCACTCCGGCTACCAGTCGCGGACGGTCGGGCGTGGACGCGTCATCGGCGGCAGCCCGAGCGACACGCGCGCCCTGGAGATTCAGATCGTAGACGATCGACTCGAGCGCGTAATCGGCCTGGCTGATCGTCGTCGAGTTGAACGTGTTCGTCTCCACGATGTCGGCGCCGGCGTTGATCATCTCGGTGTGGATGGCATAGATCATGTCGGGCCGCGTGATGCACAGCAGATCGTTGTTGCCGCGAAGCGGCTTCGCCGCCGCCCCCGCGGCCGCAATCGACTCAGGCAGCACGAAGAGTTCCGGGTGGAGATCGCCGATCGCCGATCGCGCGCTGGACAGCCGCTCGCCACGAAAGTCTTCTTCGTCGGGAGCGGCTGCCTGGATCATCGTTCCCATCGCGCCGTCGAGCATCACGATCCGCTCGGCAAGCGCAGAGCGCAGATATTCCAGACGGAAATGGTTACTCATAGGCGGTCACTATAGCCGGTCGCGAACTTCGTGTGCACCCCGCGGTCGCCGGCGCTAACGATTGGACGCCTTCGCCCACGTGTCGCGCAGCGACGTCGTGCGGTTGAACACCGGCGCGCCGGGCCTGGTGTCGATCTCGTCGACGCAGAAGTAGCCGTGGCGCATGAACTGAAGCCGCGTGCCGGGGTCGAAACCGATAGCGCCCGGCTCGGCGAGCGCGTTGGTCACGGTCACCCGGGACTCCGGGTTCACGAAGTCGCGGAAATCCAGATCGCCCAGGTTGACCATATCCTCGCGCGTCCAGAGCCGGTCAAACAGACGAACTTCGACCAGGACCGCGTCGGCCGCGTTGACCCAGTGGAGCGTGCCCTTGACCTTTCGCGCGTCGGGAGTCTGACCGCCGCGGGACTCGGGGTCGTAGGTCGCGTTCACCTGGACGATCCGGCCCGACTGGTCACGAATCACGTCGGTACACGTGATGTAGTACGCGTGCTTGAGTCTCACCTCACCGCCCGGGAAAAGGCGGAAGTACTTCGGCGGAGGGTCTTCGGTGAAATCGTCGCGCTCGATGTAGATCTCGCGCGAAAACGTGATGGCGCGCGTCCCGGCCGCCGGATCCTCGGGATTGTTCTCCGCGTCGAAGGTCTCCTGCCGACCGTCCGGGTAGTTCGAGATCACGACCTTGATCGGATCGAGCACGACCATCACGCGCGGAGCGACCCGGTTGAGTTCCTCACGCTGACAGAAGTCGAGCAGCCCTGCGTCGACCATTACCTCGGTCTTCGACAGTCCTACCTTCTCCAGGAACGCGCGGATCGCGGTCGGCGTGTACCCGCGCCGGCGCATTCCGCGCAGCGTCGGCATTCGCGGATCGTCCCAACCGTCGACGATGCGCTCCTCTACGAGCGCGCGCAGCCGGCGCTTGCTCATCATCGTGTAGGTTATGTTGAGATTGTTGTACTCGATCTGCTGCGGGTGCCAGACCCCGAGCTGATCGAGAAACCAGTCGTAGAGCGGGCGATGATTCTCGAACTCCAGACCGCAAATCGAGTGGCTGACCCCTTCGATCGAATCGCTCTGCCCGTGCGCCCAGTCGTACGTCGGATAGATGCACCACGCGTCGCCGGTGCGGTGATGGTGCGCGTGCAGGATCCGGTACATCACCGGATCGCGCATATTGATGTTCGGGTGAGCCATGTCGATCTTCGCGCGCAGTACGTGCGTACCATCGGCGAACTCTCCGGCACGCATCCGGTTGAAGAGGTCCAGGCTCTCTCCAATCGTCCGATCGCGAAAGGGACTGTCGCGCCCGGGCTCGGTAGGCGTACCACGGTACGCGGAGATCTGTTCGCGCGACAGCGAGTCGACGTACGCGCTGCCGACCTCGATCAACTGAACTGCCCAGTCGAAAAGCTGCTGGTAGTAGTCGGACGCGAAGACGACCTCCTGCCACCGGTAGCCGAGCCACCGCACATCCTCTTCGATCGCGGTGACGAACTCCTGGTTCTCACGCGTCGGGTTCGTGTCGTCGAACCTGAGTTTGCACGCGCCTGCGAAGTCCTCGGCGATACCGAAGCTCAGCCAGATGCCCTTCGCGTGGCCGATGTGGATATACCCGTTGGGCTCCGGCGGCCACCGCGTCTGCACGCGGGAGAATCGCCCACTGTTCAGATCGTCCACGATCCGGGCGCGGATGAAGTCGGTACCGACGCTCTGACTGTCGCTCATAGCCAGTCAGTATACTGAAGCGCACCGAACTGTGGAATCTGAACAAGACGAAGCGGCCGATCTTTGCTATCTTCCACGCAGGAGGATGGGATGCAAAAAACACTTGTCATCGCCGTTCTGGTAGCCTTGATACTGGGAGCGTGCGCGAGTCCCCCCGATCCGGTACCACCACCCGATCAGGAGTACGACGCGGCGCGAGCACTTAGAACTCAGATCGCGCAGAACGATCTGGCACAGTTTGCCCGTACCGAGAACCAGCGGGGCGACGCGGCGTTCGCCGCGGGAGAAGCCGCGTACAACGCGGGCGAGTATGAGGCCGCACGAGCCGGCTTCAACGAGGCCATCGAGAACTACACCGTAGTCGTCCGTGAGGGCTTCCGTGGGCAGGCGGCGGCGCGCAAGACCGCTGCCGACGCGCAGAAGCAGCGCGCAGAAGCCGCCCGTGCAGATGTCGCGGTACCGCAGGACTTCCAGTCTGCGCTCACCGTGTACAACCAGGCAAACGCCGCGGTCGACGCGGGCAGAGCGGAGGACGCGGTCCCCTTGTACGAGAACGCGACGACGCTCTTTTCGGTGGCCGCGGACCGGGCAGAGGAGGCCCGTCGTCGGGCGCTGAACGCGGTCGATCGCGCATCGGCTCGGCGCGAACAGCTCGATGCGGAGCAGCAACGGCTAGAACAGGAGGCGCTCGAAGGCGAGATCGAGGCTGCAGAGAGCCTCGCTGAACCGGAGGGAGACCAATGATCGCGAAACGAATAGTCGTTGGACTGGTATTGCTTGCGATTGCCGTCTTCGCCGGGGCGCAGTCGCTGATGGACGACCCGGAGTACCGGGCGCTCGTAGAGGAGTCGGACCGACTGCGGACGGCCGCTGTGGCGGCGATCGATGAGGGCCGCTACGGCGATGCGGTCGAGCTCGCAGAGCAGGCGGAGGCGAAGGCCGCCGAAGCAGAGGAGTACGCGCAGATCCGTGTGCTCCGGTTCCGCGCGAACAGCTGGGTGAACACGCACGCACCGGCGCACATCGCGCGCGCCGAGCGCATGCGCGCGTCGGAGTTCTACCCCGATGAATGGGCACGCGCGAACGAACTGTACACCGAAGCGCGTGAGGCGTTCGCGAACGAGGAGTGGCTCGACGCGCTCAACGCGGCGCGAAGCGTCGCCCGCGCGCTCGAGGGCGTCCAGCCGCCGCCGATGGTCGTCCAGCCGACCCCGACCCCG
>SKVA01000547.1 GCA_007129695.1 Spirochaetaceae bacterium
GCACTCGCCGCGTTGCGCTACGATCATCCGAGATGCCGAGGTACCTGCTCGCGTGAAACGGTGCGCTCGCGGTTCCGGCCAGCCGGGCACCGCGCCGTCCCGGCGGGGATCGTCAACAATTTCGGCACCATTCTTTACACCATGTACTTCACATCGGACGTGTACGTCGGGTACGCCCACGGCAGCCGCTTGAGTTCGGTCGCTGTGGTTCCCGACGCGATCGCGAGCGCAAAGACGTTGATCTGCTCGCCCGCGTACGGACCGACCAGGTACGCGCCCACGATCCGGTCGGTCTCATCGTCGATCACGACCTGGTAGTGGACCGACGTCGCGTTCAACCGGCGGTAGTTCGGCCAGGACCCGCCGTCGCCCGACCGGACCGTCACCGCGCGCTGCGACGCCTGCGCCTCCTCCGCGCTCAGACCGACGCCGGCCATCTGCGGGTGCGTGAACACGACCGACGGGATCGCGTGGTAATCGACTTGACGGCTGCCGGCTTCGATCATGTTCGCGGCGGCGACGGCGGCCTCCATGTCGCTGATCGGCGACAGCTGCTTACTGTCGACGCAATCACCCGCAGCGTAGACTCCGTCGACGTTGGTGGCCATGAATCGATCGGCCGTTATTCCGCGGACGCCGTACTCGACACCGATCGCGTCGAGCCCAAGGTCCTCGACGTTGGGTGTGCGGCCGACGGCGGCCATAACGAAGCCGCCCGTGAACTCGCCGCGCGTGTCGGTGGACACCGTGAGCATCGATTGGCGCCGCGCGATCGCGGTCACGCCGACGTTCGTGACGATCCTAATCCCGACCTCCGCGGCGTTGGCCGTGGCGCGTTCGACGATTGAAGCCGGAAACTGCGGCAGTACGCGCTCCCCGCGCTGCAGGATCGTGACCCGCGCCCCGGCGAGCGCCGCGATGTACGCAAACTCCAAGGATATGTAGCCGCCGCCGATGAAGACCATCGACTCGGGCAGCGAATCGAGATCGAGGAAGTCGTCGCTCGTTCGGGCGAGCTCGGCGCCCGGAACGTCGAGCGGCCGCGGTCGGGAGCCGGTCGCGATCAGGAACGAGCGTGCGGTCAGCCGCTCGCCGCCCGGCTCGATGGCGACCGTCGTCGGATCGACGAAGCGGGCGTGCCTGTGGTACGTGTCGATCCCCGCGTCCGTGAGCGAACCTTCGGTGTTCGACGGAATCGGATCGGTGAACTCGCGCCTGAACGCCTGGAGCTGCGCCCAATCGATCGAAGCGGCCCGGGAAAACCCGTGCCCGACGAGCGACCGCGTGTCCGCGGCCAGGTGTGTGTTCACGACCAGGTACTTCTTCGGCTGGCATCCGCGCAGCGCGCACGTCCCTCCGTAGGGAACCTCATCGACAATCGCGACGCGCTTGCCCGCGTCCGCGAGCGTGCGGACCGCTGTCTCTCCGGCAGTCCCGGTCCCGATCACGATCGCGTCGTAGCCAATTGTTGCTGCGCGTAGCATGGGATGAATCGTAATGATTGTATCTACAAGTGTCCAGTCTACGGACGCCGTAGCCAGAGACAGGCCGACGTGGTACGCTTCCGGCATGGCCGGCATCGTCTTCGTTCGGACACGGGACCTGTCCCGGATCGTGGCGTTCTACCGGAACCAGATCGGCATGTCGGTGTGGCTCGAGCAACCGGCGATCCGGATCCTTCGCCACGACAACATGCTGATCGGGTTCCAGGAGTCGGAGGGCTGCGACACGGACACGCTCCTGACCTTCTTCTCCCGCGATCGGCGCGAGGTCGACGCGATCTACGATAGCCTGTCCCGGCACATAGACGAACGATGCTCCGATTCCCCGATTCGGATCGACACCGAGCCGGCGGTCAACGAGCGCTACCGGATCTACAACTTCTTCGCGCGCGATCCCGACGGTCGGCGCATCGAGTTCCAGACCTTCCTGCACCCGATCGACCCCGTGCCGGGGGTGAACTGGATGGAATAGGTCGGTAGACGAGCCTCAGTCGGCCTGCTCGACGTCGAGCTCGAGTTCGCCGAGGAGTGTACGCAATCCTTCACCGTTCATGGAGGGTCTTCCCATCACGCGCGATCACGTCACGCAGCCACTCAGGCGCAGAGCGGAGCTCAACAAGATCCACATCGAACACACTGTCTAGCGCGCGGGAGACGAGGGCAAGGTATCGCTCGGGCGCGCAGTCGACAGCAAGGTCGATGTCAAATCGCTCCGACCGTACGCGGTCGGTCGCAAGCGATCCGAAGAGCGTTATCGACGTGATGTCTGGGTCGATGCGTCTGAAGTCGGACACGATCTGCGCGATCTCGGCACGAGCCCGACCGATCCGAGCGTCGCGCCTTGCCGCCTCCTGGATGAGACGTTGGCGGTAATGCTTCGCGTAGGATGCAACGCTTTCAGCCACGGATAGCTCCGCGGTCCAGTATAGCCGAGAATAGCTCTCGATGGTACCGCCGCGCGATCACCCGCCAACGGCGCGTCTGACGAGTTTCCTGTACTTCAGAATCGACGCGCTGCGTCCGGAGACCAGAACGTTCCACGAACCGAGCGGCTCGAAGAGCGCGGTGCACGCGTCCGGGTTCGATTCCCGGGCGGTGGCGAACGCGTCGGCCGCGTCCGTGAGACCCGTCAGCACGACCAGCAGCCCGTCCGGCCGGAGCACGCGGAGCGCCTCTGCGGCGAAACCGGTGTAGAGCTCCGCGATCGCCGGATCCAGCGCATGGTGACCCCACGGCGGGTCGGTGATGATCCGGTCGACCGCGGCATCGTGGAGGTACGCCAGGGCGCGCGCGTCGGCAGCGTGCCAGTCGATCGAATCGTGCCGGCGGCGCGCGGGGTCGAGCTCGATATCGCTCGCGTGGACCGACCGGCACCCGAAGCCGCGTACCGCTTCGAGCGCGATCGCACCGTGCCCGGCGAAAGGATCGACAACCGTGTGCGACGCCGACAGCCGAGCCGCCACGCACAGCACGTGCGCGAGCTCGGGACGCAGCTCTCCGGGCTCAAGATCATCGCGCTTGAACTTCGCGCGCGACAACCTGAGCGTGAGGAAGCGACTCCCGTTCGCGCGCTCGATGAGAACGAAGTTGTTCCGCGACTTGTGCGCGTCCTTGATCAGGTGGAAGGTCGATCCGATCTCACGCTCGATCGACTCGCGCTCGTGGTCGGGCAGAGACTCCGGCTGGCCGTTTCTCAGAAAGGTGAGCTGGTAGAATCGGCCGGTCAGACTCGAACTATCGAGATCGCTGGCGCGGTCGAGTACGCGGTACGCGTTCGTGAAGTAACGCATCTCGATGATTCGCTCGTCGGTGAGCGTGGTGTCGAACACAAGCGAACTGTCGTCGTGCTCGCGCATCACGAGCTCGCTCATCTTGAAGCGCTTCAAATCGCGCGCGACGATATCGTACGCGCCGGCGGGAAACGTCGCAAAGAATCGTCTCACGGGCGGACACACGCTTCGAAGATGATCGCGGCGTACAGACGCGCGGCCTCGCGGACCTGAGCAAGATCAATATGCTCGTGCCGGGTGTGAGCGACTTCCAGACGACCGGGGCCGCAAACCATCGTCACCGCGTCGTCACGCCGCAGCTGCGACGCGTCGGAGTGCGACCGGAACATTCCGGGCGTCCAGTCCAGACCGCGCACGCCAAACGCATCCACGACCGGTCGAAGGAGCGGGGAGTCTTGTTCCGCGGCAAAGCCGGGCGCCCAGAAGAGTTCCTCGTACTGGAGATCGGTCGCGCGGTTCTTCGCCTGCGCGCGCTCGCGCGCCTGATCGATCAGCTCCTCGATCTCCTCAAGACCGGTAGATGGTGGCGTATGCACGTCCAGGAGCGCCTCGCACGCGTCGGCGACGACGAAGCCTCCCGCGCCGCCGGAGATCTCGCGCGGGTTGACAACGATGCCGCGCGGCGTGTCGGGGCCACCTGCCACATCAAGGATCTCCATCAACCACGCGAGCATATCGTGGATCGCGTTCGCTCCGAACTCCGGCAGCGCGGCGTGCGCCTGCGTGCCCTTCGCGCTGAGCCGGCACTCATAGTAGCCGTAGTGGTCAAGGCACGGCTGGAGACCGGTCGGCTCGCCGACGACGGTAAGCGGCGACTGCACAAGGGCCCTCAGAGTCTGCGCACCGTCGCCGTACTCCTCTTCACCGACGACGAGCGCGACGCAGAGTCCGCGCATGAGCTTCACGCCCGACTCTACAACCGCGAGCACGGCTTCTACCGCAGCGGCGCACGCCCCCTTCATATCGGCGGTGCCGAGACCATAGAGCGTATCGCCGTCGAGCCGGGTGTCCTGCTCTTCGTCGGAGAATCCGACCGTATCGACGTGTCCGACCCACAGGAGTTGGGGAGGCTGAGGCCCGAGCGAGATCACCAGGTTGCCGTGCGTCGACGGATCCTGCCGCTCGACGACCGGCTGCCGCTGGAACGGGATTCCGGACTCCGCCAGAAGATCGGCAAACACGGTCATCGCGGGTTCCTCCGCGTACGACGGACTGTACTGATCGACCGCGTCGATCAGCATCTGAGTCAGGCGGCTATCGTCGATGTGCCGGATGATATCGGTGAGCTCGGCCAAAGCTCCTCCTTCCGGCGCTAACCGTCGCGGCGCCGTCGCTTGTACTGCGGGAGCGTGGTCAGGTTCCGGCTCATGTACACGTGCTGAACAGCCTTCCCGTACCCCTGCCGCTTGAAGAAGCGGATCGCATCTTCGTTCTCCGCGGCGGTGTCGACCATCATCATACGCGCGCCTTCGTCGATGCACTGTTCGGTGAACCGGTCGACGAGCTGCCTCGCGATACCCATCCGTCGCAGTTCCGGATCGGTACCGAGCCACAGCAGATAGCCGTACTTCCACGCGCTGCGGCGCTTCTCTATCAGCGTCCCGAGCGCGAACCCCACGACGCGATCGTTCAGATCTGCGACGAAGCAGAAGTCGCCGTCCGATGCGAACAACCCGACAACCTCGTACTCGTCCCACGTGCGGTAGAGGCTCGGCCACTTGTCGGCGGTGAACAGCCGCTCGCCGAGCGAGAACACCCGGTGGATGTCTTCGAGCCCCATTTCACGAATCTCGAGTTCGTCGTCGTCAAAAGCCGAGGCGAACGCGTGCGATTGAACGAGCCCGTCCGGCGACTCGGGATCTGATTGGCGTTGCGACATGCGTCGTGCCGACGATACTACGGGGGCGTCGGGCGAGTCAACGAACTCATCGGCTCTGACGTGCGTCTCGCCGTTCCACCTGGCGCTCCAGGTCTTCACGATAGAGCTCGTGCAGGTAGATCACCCGGGTTTCCTTGAACTCGTGGTCGGGGATACGCGGTCCCACAATGTTGTACTGGTAGCTCACGCCGAACGACGGCATTATGATGTTGCCCGACCCCAGGTTCGACAGGTCCAGGTACGCGGCGATCCGGAAGACGACCGAGTTCACTCGATAGTTGTACGGGCGCGGGTCGGTACGGTAGTCGCGACGCAGGCCCGCCTCGTCGAAGAGCACGCGCTCTATATCCAGGAACACGCCGGGCAGCACCACGGCGGCGGGCGTCGCCGGATCGCCGTCGCGGTCGCCAAACCCGAGCAGCAGATCGCTCCCGAGCGTCCAGACGTTCTCGCCCAGGAACTCCGGAAACACCCCCGGGAAACGGTACCCGCCGCTCAGGTGCACCGGAACCCAATAGCGGTTCAGCACGCTCGACGCGCTGACGCTGCCAAACGGATTGACGCCGATCGAACCGCCGGCTACCCACCGCTCGGTATGAACGTAGCGCGCGACCGCGGACACTCCGGTGAGGCCGAAGCTTCCTCCGATGTAGAAGTCGCGGAGCGGGAAGTCGACGTACTCCTTCTGGTTGTCGCTGAAGTGGGGGATCGTGATCGCCTCGAGCGTCGACACGTAGACCGTGTTCAGCTTGACCGCCCCGTAACCGAACGGGATCGGCCTGATGAGACCATTCGGGAGCACGTCGTTGATGGTACCGGTGCGCGCAAGAAAGACCGCGTCGCGCTGCCGGTTCGCGTACTGCGCGTAGAGCAGAAACGGCGCCGGATCGCCGCGCAGCGTCGCCACGGGCCCGTCGGGCGAACGACGGAGCACGATCCTGCCGTTCTCATCCTCCGGAAACCCGGCCGAATCGTAGTGGCTGAACTCCAGGCCAAACCGCAGCGCCGACTCGCCGGCAACCTCGGCCTCCAGAAGCATCCGGTCGGTCAGGAGCGCGATGTCGCCGTCTATCGCGATACCCGGCATGTCGGCAGCGGTGGGGGTCGAATCGGAAGCCTGAGCAAAGACCACCGATAGTGACGCGACGGTGACCGCCACTACAATCGGGAATCGAAACGCAGTGCCGCGCTGCATCGGTCGGTCGAGCGCTGCACGGCGTGCGTGTCGGTTTGTGTACATGCCGAAATAGTACCACGAACCCGGCCAACAACCGAAGTTCCGCCACTGCAATCTACTGACGGCCAGCTTGACCAGCGTGACCAGCTTGACGCGAATCGGTCCGATCGGCTATTCTCGCGCCAATGGCCACCCGGGCGTACGCGTATTACTACCGACTCACCGTTCGCGCGCAGGGGTGCCGTGTGCGACGCTTGTAGGCGTCGACTTATTCCGGCAACCGGGCCCTGCGCGAGCAGGGCCTTTTTTGTGCCCTGCGACGCCCCCGAGCCGAACGGAGGATCGTATGGACAGGATCGAACAGGAGGCCGAGCGGCAGGTCGCCGTGATCGCCGCGCGCGCGGATCGGATCGTCCCGGAGGGGGCGCTTCGCGAGAAGATCCGGAGCGCGCTCGCCGACGGGCGGCCGCTTCGCGTGAAGTACGGGATCGACCCGACCACGCCCGACGTGCACATCGGGCACCTGGTCCCGTGCCGGGTGATCCGCGCGTTCCAGGATCTGGGTCACACCGCGGTCATCATCATCGGCGACTACACCGCGCGGATCGGCGACCCGAGCGGGCGCAACGCCGAACGACCGCCGCTATCGGAAGCCGACGTCGAGCGGAACATGGAGCGCTACGCCGAGCAGCTCTTCCGCGTCGTCGATCCCGACCACGCCGAGGTCCACCGCCAGTCGGCGTGGTTCGGCTCGATGGGACTCGACCAGATGCTGCGCCTGGCCGCGCGCTTCTCGGTCGCGCAGATGATGGCGCACGAGACGTTCCGCGCGCGCCTCGATTCGGGCAACCGCCTGTCCGTCCACGAGCTTCTCTACCCGGCGCTCCAGGCGTACGACTCGGTCCAGATCGGCGCCGATGTCGAGATCGGCGGGAGCGATCAGCTGTTCAACTGCCTGTGCGGCCGTGACCTCCAGCGGTCGCACGGCGTCGACGCGCAGGTCGTCGTCACCGTTGCGCTCATGCGCGGGACCGACGGGCGCAAGATGAGCAAGTCGTTCGCCAACCACATTCCGGTCGATCTCCCGGCCCCGGATGTCGTAGGCAGAACGATGTCGATGCCCGACGATCAGCTCGACGAACTCATCGCAATGGCCACCGACTGGGACTCCGCCCATCAGGCCGACGCTGCCGCCCGGCTCCACTCGGGCCACACGAACCCGCGCGACGTCAAGCTCGATATCGCGCGATCGATCGCTGGGCAGCTACACGGCGCCGCGGCCGCAGCCGCTGCAGTCGACGAGTTCGAACGCGTCGTGAGCCGCCGCGAACGGCCGGCGGACATCGCCCGGCACGAGGTTCGCACGCTTGTCGCCGCCGCGAGTAACGACGGTGAGCACGATGGCGCGAACCCCGGCGCGCACGCGTTGATCGTCGACCTTCTCGTCGAGTGCGGCTTCGCGTCGTCGAAGGGAGACGCGCGTCGGCTCGTCGAGCAGCGCGGCGTGCGCGTCGACGGGGTCGTGGTCGAATCGATCGACGAGCGCGTAGCGCTCGAGCGCGACCGGCCGCGCGTGCTCCAGGCCGGGAAACGACGATTCGTGGAAGTGGTGCGCTCGGCCTGAGCGACGAGGTGTCCGCTTGACCAAACGATGTCGCGCGCGATCGCATCGCAAACCATCGCCGCTCCGACACGGTCGCCGTCGGAGC
>SKVA01000396.1 GCA_007129695.1 Spirochaetaceae bacterium
AGCACCGGCGACGACCGACCGGTCGTCGCCGGTGTGCGAACGCGCGGTCGTATCCAGATCGTCATCGGCCGCATCCAGAAGCTCGGAAAGGTCAAGCTCGGAAATCTCGACGAGTTCGACCTCATCGACGTTCACCCGGTCGGCCAACCATTGTCCGTCTTCCGCGGTAGAAACGATGCAAGTGATTGAAGCGGTAGATCCGTCAACACGCTCAAGGGGCGGCGAGACCGACACGACCGCCGATCCGATCTCCAGGTTGTTCACAACCAGGAACGCGCGCGCGTAGCGGAGCTCGGCGGCAGAGGTTAGAGCGGTGACAAGCCGGTACACGCGTTCGGACCGCTCTCGCGCTTCGCGCAGCATCGCGCGCCCTGCAGCTCCTATCGCAACCTTCGCGGGCATGGTCGACACAGATCGGCGCGCGGTGTCAGCCGGCAGGCTCGGCTCCGACCGTGGATCGGTGGCGGACGCCACCGCCGGTTCGTGACCTTCTGTCGATCCGGATCGGTATACCTCGAGTTCCCGGTCGAGCTGTTGAAGCGACGAACCGATCGAGGTCGCGAGGTCGGCATCAACGCCTCCGCCACTCGCGCGAAGACGACTGAGCGATTCCTCAAGACCGTGCGCGATCGACGTGATCGATGAGAGCTGCAGAAACCCCGCCTCAGACTTGATCGAGTGCGCCGCGCGAAACGCGCGCTCCACCTGTTCGTCGGTGAGCACCCGCGCCCCACCCGATGAAGAGAGCGATCCGACTACCCTCTTGAGCGTCTCCATCATAATCCGGCTGTCGGAGACGAACATCCGTCGCAGCCGTTCATTCTGTGGTGCCACGCTATCTGCTCCCTTCGTCGAGCGATACGACCAGTTCGATCTCACCGATGCTCACGCCGACAACCCGGGCGATTCGATCGAGTGGGATGCCCTGTCGATACAGTTCGCGTATCCGCGACCGTGTAGACGGCGATCGATCTTCCGGCGGGGTCGGTGCCGACGGAGTCTCCTCTTCGGGCAACCCGATCGATTCGTCGCCGCTGTTCGCCTTCGGCGTGCCGGCGACCCGAAAGCGCTTCAGGTCGGAGTAGGTCTGAGAGGCGGCAGGCGCATCCGATCGCGGTCGACTCCGCGCGGCCGGCTCACCTTTGGCGACCGGACCAGGCGATGTCGCATCGCCATGCGAGGTCTGCTCAATCCGCGCGATTTCGTGCCCCAGGCCGCGTAGACGCCCGTCGGCCTGCCGGACAAGCTCGTTCATGCGGACGATCCTGTCCTCGATGAGCGCTATGTTGCGTTCAGCCGTCTGGTTCAACTCGGTCACCATAGCTCCGATCTCGCGCTGGATCTCATCGAGCGCGGCCTGACGGCCCGTTCGGACCCTGATTGAACGTGCAAGGATCACAGACGATATGGTTGTGAGCAAGACCGACACAACGATGGGAAGCCAGATAGTCATGACTATCCCGTCACATCGACGTTCTGACCGAGCTCCGGATCGCGAAACGGCTCGTCCCCTGAGTTCGGCTTATCGTGTTCCCGTTGCGGACCGTGTTTGCCGCCGGATCCGCCGGCTGAGCCATCCCCAACCGTTTCAGGGCCTTCCTCCTCAGTACTGACCTCGACGACGCCGTGACCCTGCTCAGCGCTCTTACGCGCGATCTCATCGGCCGCGACCGCCTGCGACTGAACGAGCGCGTCGCGATGGACGGCCTGTTCGCGACCGATCTGGTTCAGACGCGCGAGCAACACTTGTACATCGATCGGTTGTACCGACATTACCCCTTCCTGCCGATCGTCAAATCCTCGTCTGGCTCCTCATACTTGGTGACCTTCACCGTCTGTTTGTCGGCGATGAAACTCACCGCGCGAAACTCGTTGCGCACCTCCAGGAAGGCGTCACGAATGCTGATTCTGACCCCCGGAAAGACCGTGCCCGACGCCGAAATCCTGCCGGTCACCTGCAACCCGTTGAGATACTCCCTGATCTCTGCCGCCTCGTCGTCGAGCTTTGCGATCTCCGTGCCTATCGCGAGCTTCTTTCCCTTGAGGTCCTGGTAGAACGCCTTCTTGTCGTCGGCGACCGGACGCTTCGCGCGGATCAGGTTCTCGATCGTCGACATGTTCAGCACGATTTCCTCGAGCCGCTGCTGCAGCCCCGAGCGCTTCTCTTCGATCTGGGACAGCTTTTCCTTGCGCCGCGGATCGTAGCCGACCTCGAGGATCGTTTCGCTACCGGCAACGGCGCCGAGCGACTTCGCGCTGATCTCTTCGACTGCGGTCACATGACCGCCGACGATGCTCGCACGCTTGCCACGGCAGATCACCTTGCGGTCCGACAGCACGGTCGAGTTGATGATGCCGTCGGACACGACCACCAGATCGCTCGATTCGACACGCGAGTTCTCGATGAACTTCGCCCAGATGCTCTTTCCGCTGCGGATCACGCCGCCACCCTTGCCCGCAACACCCTGATGGACGATCACGTCACCTTCGGCGTCCAGCTTGCTCTTGCCGACGCTTCCCATGACCTCGATGTTGCCGGCGGCCTTGATCGTGAACCCGTCATCGACGCTGCCCTTGACGAGTACGGTACCGAGGAAGAGGATATTCCCGGTTCTGAGGTTGACGTCTCCGGCTATGACGTGAACCGGCTCGACGGTCAGGCGACCGCCGCTCAGGACGACCTGTCCGTTGATCTCTGCGAGCGCTACGGTACCGTCCTCGCTGACGCGTACGTTCTTGCCGACCGGCATGTCGATGTCCTTGCCGTCGGTGGCCGCGATCAGCCGACCGGTAACCGTTCGCCCCGCGTCACCACGCGCTGCGGGAACCTTCTTCGCGAGGACCTGCCCCTGAACAACGTTCTGCAGCAGATTCAGCTCTTTGAAGTCGACGCGTCCGTTCTTCTCTTTGAGCTGAACCTGCCCCGGGTCACGATCAAAGCTGTACTTGACGCTTGCGTCGGCACCGTTCTTCGGCGGCGTGCCTTCGGCGACCAGAATGGTCTCCCGGTAGACCGGATCGTCGGTGAATCCTCGGATCGCGTCTTCGTCGATCCCGGCGACCACACCGTGCGACTGCAGAAACGCGACCACCTGCTCGTACGATGGATCGGCCCCGCCGTCGCCGGGCGCGTAGGCGACCAGGTAGGCTTTCATCTCGCTGTCGGCGACTTCGACCGACAGCGATGCATCGGCCGATGGGTCGTAGTCGAAGTCGCCGACCTTGACGAAATCGCCCGATGCGTGCTTCACGACTCGCGCGACCGCCCCTTTATCTATGCCGTCATCGACGCGTTCGTAGAGCTTTTCGAGTGCTTCGCGTTCGGTCGCACGATCTCCGCTGCCGACCGGTCGAGTAACCTTCATCATGATCCCGTCGGGCGTCAGACGCACGAACACCCCGCCATCCCGGTCGGCCGGTTCGGCATCGGAGGCGAGCAGCGACAGGTCGATCGCGACCTCGGGACCGGCGTTGTCCTGTTCGGAATGCTTCGCAGGGTACGCAAGGATCAGACACGGCTTACGTCCAACGCCGAGCACGCCGCGGGCACCGCGCTCGAGCACCTCGTACTCGATCCGACGAACCGGTATTCCGAGCTCGATCGAAGCCTGCGACAGCGCATCCTCGAGCGACTCGCCCGACACGTTTACGAAAGACTTCTCTCCGTCCTCGACCAGCTGATCACGCATGTACGCCTGAATCTGATCGAGTGAGACCATCGTCAGCGAATCCCCTTCTTGATGTTCGTCAGTTTCGACCGCAGCCGCATAATCGCCTTCGTGTGGAGCTGGGAGACGCGCGATTCGGTTACCTCGAGCACCTGTCCGATCTCCTTGAGCGTCAGGTCCTCGTAGTAGTAGAGCACCAGAACCTTCTTCTCCTTCTCCGGGAGCTCCTGGATCGCTTCGATGATGACGCGCTTGATCTCGTCCTTTTCGACGATGATATCGGGATTCAGACTGTCGGGGCTTTCGATGCTGTCGGCGATCGACACCTTGTCGTTGTCTTCACCGGTGTACCAGACGTCGTTCAGGCTCAGGATCGACGTGCCCGATACCTTGAGCATCGTCTTCTCGAACTCTTTCATCGACATGCCCATTTCGCGCGCGACCTCGGTGTCGGAGGCGGCGCGTCCAAGCGAACTCTCGAGCCGTCGCATGCTTTCTTCGATCTCGCGGCTCTTCTGCCGGACCGAACGGGGCACCCAGTCGATCGAACGCAGCTCATCGAAGATAGCACCGCGGATGCGCGTCACAGCGTACGTCTTGAACTTGACATGCTTTTCCGGGTCGAACTTTTCGATCGCATCGAACAAGCCGAAGACACCGTAGCCAACCAGATCATCAAACTCCACGTTGTGAGGCATGCCGACGGCGACCTTTCCGGCGACGTACTTCACCAGCGGGGCGTATTGTCGGACAAGCCGATCACGGATCTCCGGGTTTCGGCTTTTCTGGTAGAGTCTCCAGAGTTCCTCTTCGGTCTTCTCGACCAGGAGATTGTCTCCCATCGTGCCCCTTCCCTATTGCTCGCGCTTCAGCACGGTACGGATTGCACGCGCCATCAAGCTCGGATCCTCGCCCGACCGACCATCACCGTCCACTCCTTCAGTACGCGCATCAACAACACCCGCGATACCACTCTGAAACGATTCGGACATGCGGTCCATGTCCGGGAGATTACCGGCGTCATCGCTGCCGGCGCCTCGCTCGGGCGTCCCGTCGACGTCGACCGCTTCGAGCTCTTCCGGTTCATCGTCATCGATCGCCCCCCCTTCGCTCCTGCCGGGCGAGCCGACGCCATCGTCGAACTCTCCCGTGTCGTCCGGCGACACCGCTAATGATCCATCATCGTCAGCATCGCTCCCATAGGCGTCGCCGGATTCGGCCGATCCGTCGTCGAGGTTGCCCCCTGGCGTGTAGGCGTCGGAGGACAGGTCATCGTCGACCACGATGTCCACGCGACCCGACTCAGCCGGCGCAGGCGCTGCGTCTGCTGTCGATCGGAGTTCGGGAAGAAACCGCTCGATTACGACTCCGACCGCTGCAGCGCCGGCGGCGAAGAGGGCTGCGCCAATCACCGCGCGCAGCAGGAGCGTTCCGAAGCCAACGCCACCGATCAATCCGACGAGCGCAGAGAGAACGAACGCCGAACCACCGACTATCGCGCTGGTCTTCCAGTTGACACTCATTCCGCCTGCCTACAGGGTAGATAATAGCACATACCGCGTCAAGCTGACCCACTGAACAGCCGCTTCAGGAAGCCTCCCAGGCCTCCATTCTCCGGAACATCGACCTTTTCGAGTCTCCCGACGATCTGTCGTACGCACATCGATGCCTTCGCCTTCGGGTCGTTCACCATGAATGGGCGCTGACGAAGGACCGACTGCTGGACGATCGGATCCTCGTAGACGTAACCGAGATAGTCGACCTTCAGGTTCAGGAACTGTCCGGCGATGTTGATCACGCGTTCGGCCACCTTCTTCCCCTCGGTCACGCTCTTGACCCGGTTCACGATGAGTTTCAGCGACAGACCCGGATTGTCGATCTCGGTCGCGATGATCTTTATTATGCCGTACGCATCGGTGATCGCGGTGGGCTCGGGAGTGGTCACGATGATCGCCTCATCGGCCGCCGCGATGAAGGAAAGCACATTGCTCGACACGCCCGCGCTCGTATCGATGATGATCACATCGGCGGTCGACAGCTGCGACAGCTCCTGAACGAACCGGTCACGTTCCTCCTCGTCGAGGTTCGCGATCTTGGCAAAACCACTCGCACCGGCAACGATCTGGATCCCGTAGCTCGTGTCCATTATGATCTCTTTCATCGTCTTCTGCTTCCGGATCAGATGATAGAGGTTGAACTTCGGTATGATTCCGAGAACCACGTTCACGTTCGCAAGCCCCAGGTCGGCATCCATCAGCACGACGCGCTTGCCGATCTTCGCGTACGCGATCGCAAGGTTAGTCGAAAGGTTCGTCTTGCCGACACCACCCTTCCCGCTCGCAACGGTGATTATCCGCGTTCGCTGTCCACCGCCGGCCGGTACGTCGCCGTTTCGCATGATCTCACGCAGGGTCTCAGCCTGGTCTGCCATCTGCTCTCTCTCCTCCCGATCGGTCTACGCGACGGTGAAGCGCTGCTCGAGCGCCGCGCGCGGTACGTCAAAGCCTTCCAGATTCCTCAGAAGCCGCATCACCGTGGCGCGCTCGATATCCTGGGGAACACGCTGGCCGTCGGTGATGAACGAGATCGGCTTGCCGCGCTCGGCGAGCACGCCGATCACGTTCCCCATTCGACTGGTTTCATCGAGCTTCGTGACGACCACCGCCTCATACTTGAACGGCTCGAACTGCGTCGCTATCTCTGCGACATCCGCGGTCTTGGTGGTCGCGCTGATCGCCAGGTGGACGCGCGCCCTGCCGCCGCACGCCGACAGCAGCTCGTTCATCTCACCGAGTTTACGAAAATCGCGCGGACTCTTTCCGATCGTGTCGACAAAAATCATGTCGGCGTCCTGGTAGAGCGCGAGATACTTTTTCATATCATCGGCGGATTCGACGAACGATACCGCGATGTCCATGATCTGGCCGTACGTCTCGATCTGCTGACGCGCCCCGATCCGGTAGTTGTCGATCGTCAGTACACGTATGTCACGCTTTCGCGTTCCGCGCTCGAGTCCGTACATCGCGGCCAGTTTCGCTATCGTTGTGGTCTTTCCGACGCCGGTCGGCCCAACGAGGATGAAGATCTCGGGCGAACCACCCTTGCGCGGCTCGTGGATTCGGATCGATTCGCCGATCCACTCTAGCACGCTGTTCTCGACGAGGGCCGAATCCTCGAGTTGCTCGACCGACAGCTCGCGACGCATCCGGTCCTCGATCAGGCGAATGTATGAGGGGGAAAAATCGTTGAGTTCGAGCTTTGAACGCACGTCGGCGATGGCAGGGTGAACGTCGGACGCCGGTAGCCTCACCGCGTCTCTCAGGCTTCGGATCTCGGACAGAACAGTATCGAGCGCCTGGTCACCCCCCCGCGCGAGCTCGATGAGCTTGCGCTTCTCTTCATCGAGCGACTGCTGAGCAGCGGGCTCGGCGGACACCTGCGCGGCGGTGGCCTTGCGCTTCGCGTCAGCCGCGAAGTACCCGGTAACCTCTACGCCCTCCCTGGTGAACAGCCCCAGGAACCCTCCGAGTCGAACCGAACGATGATGCATGATCCGGGCACGATCACCGTACTTGCTCCGGACTCGCTCCTCGGCCTCGCGGTGCGTCTCCGCTTGCTCGACAAAATACTTCATCGTAGACTACTCCTCTATCCGCACTTCGGAAATCGCCTCTATCTTCACGTCGCTCACGATCTCAGGCACCGAAAGAACGACCAGGTCCGGGGCCTCACGCCGAGCGCTCGCCTTGATCAGCGGCCTCGCGGCCTCTGACGAAAGGATCACCGGCGAGTGCCCGAGTTGCTGCACCGAGTGGATCGCGTTCGACAGCGCGTTGACCCACTTCCGGTGGGTATCGGGATCGAGCGCCGGGACGATGCCTCCGGCGGTCTCAACGCGCGCCTCGACGATCCGCCGTTCCAGATCGGGGGCCACGGTCATCACGTGAATCGTACGGTCGCGATCGGCGTGCTGGAGACAGATCTGGCGCGCGAGCGACTGTCGCACCTTTTCCACCAGGAACGACGGTTCCTTCGTGACACCCGCGAAGTCGGCGAGCGTTTCCATGATCGCGACCATGTTCCGTATCGACACCTGCTCGCCGAGCAGCGCCTGGAGCACCTTCTGAATCTCTCCAAGCGACAGCGCGCCGAGCGCGTCGTCGACAACCGCAGGGTACTCCTTCTTCAATGAGTCGAGCATCGACCTGACTTCCTGACGACCGAGAATGTCGGCCGCGTGCCGCTTGATTATCTCGGTCAGATGCGTCGCTATGATGGACGGCGAGTCCACCACGGTATATCCGGCGCGCTCGGCGCGATCGCGTACATCGTCGGTGATCCAGAGCGCGGGCAAGCCAAACGCCGGATCGGTC
>SKVA01000481.1 GCA_007129695.1 Spirochaetaceae bacterium
GTAGCCGTGGTGGAACGGTTGCTGGAACACGCCCCGTCTGATCAGGCAGGTATAGAACAACTCGCGTCGCGCCTTGTACCGCTTCTGATCGTCGCGAGCGAAGGTGATGAAGCTCATCGGCGGGATGCCCGATATCTCGGCGCCGATCCGTTCGAAGTAGTCGCCTCGCTCAATCGCGGCCGCGACCCCGTTCATGTACGATCGACCCTTGTCGCGGATCGCGTCGAGCACGCGGTCGCGCTGCAGGATCTCTATCGTCGTGAGTGCCGCGACGTACGACAGGCTGTTCGGGAAGAAGGTCGAGGAGATGAACACCTCCTTCTCTCCGGTCTTCATGATGTCGCGTCGGCCGCAGACCGCCGCGATCGAGTAGCCGTTCGCCATCGCTTTTCCGTAGACCGCCATGTGCGGCGTGGTGCCGTACTGCTCGCCTGCGCCGGGGATCGACACGCGGAATCCGGTGCGGACCTCGTCGAAGATCAGCACCGCGCCGTGAAGCTCTGCCAGGCGCTTGACCTCGGCCAGAAAGCCGGGCGCCGGCTCCTGCATCTTTTCGGCGAGCGGGTGGCCGAACGGCGTGATGATCACCGCCGCCGTGTCCGACCCGTGTTTACGCAGCAGATCGGCAAGCTGGTCGGGCCGGTTGTACTCGAACTCGTGCACGTCCTCGTAGAGCTTCTGCGGGATGCCTCCCTTCACCTCGACGCACCAGTCGTGCCAACCGTGGTAGCCGCAGCGGATCACCTTCGTGCGGCCCGTATACGCGCGGGCAAGACGCACCGCGGTCGTCGTCGCGTCGCTTCCGGTCTTCACGAACACGACCATGTCGGCGCACGGCATCAGGTCGATGACCGTTTCGGCGAGCTCGTTCTGGACCTCCTGTGTCAATGAGAAGCAGAAGCCGCGCTCGCGGATCTGTTCGATGACCGCGTCGTCGACCTCCTGCTCGCGCTGGCCCAGGATGATCGGGCCATAGCCGCACAGGAAGTCGATGTACTCGGTCCCGTCGACGTCGGTGACGCGGCCCCCATGCCCTTCGCGGAAGAACACCGGGTACTCGCCTTCGACGAAGTTGTAAGGGCGCCTGATCCCGAGCACGCCACCGGGAATCAGGCTTCGCGCGCGCTCGAGCTCGCGAAGCGATCGATCGATTCTGAGGTGTGGTTTGTCGGTCACGTTCTCCCCCTGATCCGACTATCACTCAGCACGAACCGTGCCAGTCACCGGCGCCCGCGGGGGAGGGCTTGCGGGCGCTGCGGGCGTCAGCGTGAGTCATTTATGAATCAGCTGTGACGGTCAGCCGATGGTGGGCGAGCCTGCGCGACGCGGTCGACTGGCTGATGCCGAGCGCGACGGCGATGCGCCGCGTCGATCGGTGACGCCGGAGCGCCTCCGCAAGGATCTGGGCCTCCTTCCGATCGAGCGCGTCGCGGAGCTTCGGCAGCGGATCGATCGACGCGGCGGAATCGGGGCGCGCGTCGAGCTCGGGGCAGCCGGTGGGCGCACCGGTTGTGCCCGACGCCGCCTCCGCCGCGGCGTGCGCGCGGATGTGGTCGGGTGTGTCGTCGAGATCGACAACGTCGTCGGTGCAGAGCACGACCATCCGCTCGATTGTGTTCTCGAGCTCGCGGACGTTGCCGGGCCACGGGTACGACTCGAGCGCGCGGAGCACGGCCGGGTGGATTCTGACCTGTCGGGCGAAGCGGTTGTTGAAGTACGCGAGGAAGTGGTGCGCGAGCGGCAGAATCGCCTCCGCGCGCTCGCGCAGCGGCGGGATGTGGAGCGGAATCACGTTGAGCCGGTAGTAGAGGTCGCGGCGGAAGCGGCCGTCTTCGACCATTCGTTCGAGATCGCGGTTGGTCGCGGCGATCACACGCACGTCCACGGGAATCGGACGCCTTCCGCCGACGCGCAGCACCTCCTTTTTGTGGATTTCTCGCAGCAGCTTTACCTGGACGGTGAGCCCGATGTCGCCTATCTCATCGAGGAAGAGCGTGCCGCCTCTAGCAACCTCGAACAGTCCCGGTTTGCCCGCGCGGTCGGCGCCCGTGAACGATCCGCGCTCGTACCCGAAGAGCTCGCTCTCAAGGAGCGCCTCCGGTATCGCCGAGCAGTTCGTCGCGATCAGCGGCGCCCGGTCTCCGCGACCGGCGCGATGGATCGCGCGCGCGACGATCTCCTTGCCGACCCCCGACTCGCCGGTGATCAGCACGGTCGAATCGACCGGCGCGAGCTGGAGCGCGGTGCGCATGACCGCCTTCATCGCGCGCGAGTGGATCACCGCGTCGTCCATCTGGATCTGGTCCATTCGCGCCTGGACGAGTTCCATCCGGTAGCGCTCGCTGCGCTCCATCGCGAGCGCGAGCGTGTGCTTCAACGAGTTGAGCTCGGCCATGTCGCGCAGCGTCGTCACGACGCGATGGATCGACCGGTCGGGGTTGAACACCGGGATCCCGGTCAGGAGCACCTCCTTGCCGTTCGTGAGCGTCTCGACGATGCTCTCCTCTCGCCGCGTTTCGAGCACCTTCGCGGTGACCGACCGGTTGTAGACGCCGGCCTCCACCAGGCTCGTCACCGTCCGCCCGATCACCGCTTCGGCGGCGATCCCGGTGATCTCGCAGAATGCCCGGTTCACGCGGAGCGTGATCCCGGTGCCGTCGGTCACGTAGATCCCGTCGCTGATCGAGTCGAGCACCGCATCGAAGTCCTTGGTCATCGCTCATTGTACCATTGATGCATGCATGACTCAATAGGCGCTTGATGACCCGAATCTGACTCGATTTATGGCGGGATCGACCCGATCTGTTCCGGGTCGAGCCGGTCCGGCGACGCAGTTCGCACCATCGCTACGGTTCCGGGGCTGGCACGGTTCGTGCATAACAGAGAGGAGTGAGTGATGTGAACGGAATAGACGAACGACTTCGCGTCGACCGATCGATGGTCGCCGCGTGCCGCGACCACGCGCGCGCGGTTGCCGACGGTGTATACCGGATGATCTCGGGGAAGACGACCGTATCGGTCGAGCGCACGATCTGCAGACTGCTCGGGATCGACGGGGTCGACGAGCGCGGCGTGCCGCTGCCGAACGTCGTCAGCGACTACCTCCAGAGCGAGTCGCTCGTCGGCGACGGCGCGTGGTACACGCTCGCGCGGATCACGGCGGCGACCGGTTGCGCCCCGATCGACAGCGCGCGACGGATAGCGGCCGGGCAGCTCGACGCCACCAGGTTCGCGCACATCGACGCAGGCCACGCACGAGAGCTCCTCGACCCGCATCTGGTCGACGGGATCGCTCGGATCGACGACGCGCGCGCCGCGCGTGAGGAGCTCAAAGCGCAGTATCCGCATCGTAGCCAGCCGTGGCTCTACGTGATCGTTGCGACCGGCAATATCTACGAAGACACGGTCCAGGCCAAAGCGGCGGTCGCGCAGGGTGCAGACATCGTCGCGGTGATCCGGTCGACCGCGCAGAGCCTGCTCGACTATATCCCGTACGGGCCGACGACCGAAGGGTTCGGCGGCACGTACGCGACGCAGGAAAACTTTCGGATCATGCGTAAGGCACTCAACGAAAGCATCCGCGAGACCGGGCGCTACGCGCAGCTCGTCAACTACGCGTCGGGGCTCTGCATGAGCGAGATCGCGGTTACCGGTGCGTTCGAAGGGCTCGACATGATGCTCAACGACTCGATGTACGGGATCCTGTTCCGCGACATCAACATGGAGCGCACCTTCATAGACCAGCACTTCTCGCGGATGATCAACGCGTACGCCGACATCATCATCAACACCGGCGAGGACAACTACCTGACCACCGCCGATGCGGTAGACGAGGCGCACACCGTCATAGCGTCGCAGTTCATCAACGAGGCTATGGCGAAGCGGGCGGGGCTGCCGTCGCGGCTGATGGGGCTCGGGCACGCGTTCGAGATCGACCCGGACCGCGAAGACGGCTTCCTGCTCGAGCTCGCGCACGCCGAGCTGGTGCGCCGGATCTTCCCGGACGCGCCCATCAAGTACATGCCGCCGACCAGGCACATGACCGGGAACATCTTCAAGGGCCACCTGATGAACGCGATGTTCAACCTCGCGTCGGTTCTTACCGACCAGAGCATCCAGCTGTTGGGCATGCTTACCGAGGCGGTGCACACGCCGTTCATCCAGGACCGAGCGCTCGCGATCGAAAACGCGCGCTACGTGTTCACCACCGCGCGCCACCTGTCGCGAGAAATCCGATTCACGCCCGACGGCGTCGTGCAGAGGCGCGCCGATCAGGTCCTGGAAGAGACGCACCGGATGCTCGCCGACGTTGCGTCCACAGGGCTTCCGGCGGCGATCGAGGCGGGCCGGTTCGCGGCGATCGGCCGACCCGTATCGGGCGGCAAGGGGGCCTCCGGCGTATGCGAAACCGGAGAGAGGTACCTCAACCCGTTTGCCGATGAGTTCGCGCGGCGGCTTGACGAGCGCAGAGAGGGTGACCGATGAGCGGCGTGCGGCCCGACATCACCGCGATTCGTCCGTACGGCGATACGCTCGACGACGGTCGGATCCAGATGAGCTTCACGCTGCCGATGGAAGCATCGGAGCAGGCGCGCGAGGCGGCCCGGCAGATCGCGCTCGGCATGGGGCTCGACGACGTGACGGTCGTGCACATGCGCGACCTGGGAGAGGGGTTCAGCTTTCACGTGCTCTACGCGCGCGTGACGGTTTCGGTCGACGCGAGCAGGATCGTCGTCGCGAAAGTGACCACTCCCGTGCTCGGCTTCGACGAGGTCAACGAGTACATCGCCGCGCGCTACACCCGGCCGGTTCGCGTCGTCGGTGCGTGCACCGGAAGCGACGCGCACACCGTCGGGCTCGACGCGATCATGAACATGAAGGGCTACGCGGGCGAGTACGGGCTCGAGCGGTACAGCGGATTTCAGACGTGGAACCTGGGCGCGCAGGTCCCGAACGAGGATCTGATCGCCCGCGCGATGGAGGTCGACGCGGACGCGATCCTCGTGAGCCAGGTAGTCACTCAGAAGGAAGTACACGTGAGGAACCTCACGAACCTGGTCGAGCTGCTCGAGGCCGACGAGGCACGAGACCGGTTCGTGCTCGTCGTCGGCGGCCCGCGCGTGAGCCACGAGCTCGCGCTCGAGCTCGGCTTCGACGCCGGCTTCGGCTCCGGCACACTCCCCCCGGAGGTCGCGAGCTACCTGGCTCAGACGTGCGTAATCCGCGGTACCGCGGCAACGCGCGCCGATGGCGATGGAGGTGCCTGAATGGACAATCTGATCATCACCGCCGCGATCTGCGGGGCAGAGGCGACGCGAGCGGACAACCCGAATCTGCCGCTCACCGCCGACGAACTCGCTATCGCCGCCCGCGGCGCCGAGGACGCGGGAGCGGCGATCATCCATCTCCACGTGCGAGACGAGCGCGGAGAACCGAGTCAGGAGCGGCGCTACTTTGACGCCGCGTTCGCGGCGATCGCCGACGCCGGTGTGCGCGCGATCGTCCAGCCGTCGACCGGCGGCGCGGCCGGGATGAGCGCGGCCGAGCGTGTGCAGCCGGTCGACGCGAACCCGGAGATGGCGAGCCTCGACTGCGGCACGCTCAACTTCGGTGAGACGATCTTCGTGAACGACCTCCCATTGATGCGCGAGTTCGCGGTCCGGATGCGCGAGCGCGGCGTGATCCCCGAACTCGAGTGCTTCGAGCCCGGACATATCGCGAACGCGCTGCGGCTGCGCGATGAAGGGCTGTTGCCCGACCACCTGCATTTCAACATCGTGCTCGGCGTGCCCGGGGCGCTACCGGCGACGCCCGACAACCTGCTCTTCATGGTCGGACGACTCCCGGCCGGCGCAAGCTGGACCGCGACCGGAATCGGTCGCCACCAGACGACGATCGCGCTGCTTTCGATCGCGAGCGGCGGTCACGTGCGCGTCGGCTTCGAGGACAGCGTCTATTATTCGCGCGGCGTGCTCGCCGACAGCAACGCGCAGCAGGTCGCGCGGATCGTGCGGATCGCGCACGAGTACGGACGACCGATCGCGACACCCGACGACGCGAGGAGCCTTCTCTCTATACCGAACAGGAGCGCAGTATGAAACACGGAAACCCCTTCGGCCTGCACCGGGTGCTAGAGCCGGTCGGCTCGCTGCCGCAGCAGGCCGAACGCATCGACAACACGATGGAGATCTACGACAACGAGATCCTGATCGACGTCGCGACGCTGAACATCGATTCGGCGAGCTTCACGCAGATCAAGGACGCGTGCGCCGGCGACGAGGCGAAGATCCGCGCGATGATTCTGGACATCGTCAATCGTCGCGGCAAGATGCAGAACCCGGTCACCGGATCGGGTGGCATGCTGATGGGGCGCGTCGCGCAGATCGGCCCGAACCTGACCGGCACCGCGCACGCGGACCTGCGGGTCGGCGACCCGATCGCGACGCTCGTGTCGTTGTCGCTCACTCCGTTGTCGATCGCGTCGATCGGCGCGATCCGGATGGGAACCGATCAGGTCGACGTCGACGCGCAGGCGATCCTGTTCGAGTCGGGCATCTTTGCGGTCCTGCCCGACGACATGGCCGACACGCTCGCGCTCGCGGTACTCGACGTCGCCGGGGCTCCGGCGCAGACTGCGCGGCTCGTGCGACCAGGGGACACGGTGCTGATCATCGGCGCGGGCGGGAAATCGGGATTGCTCTGTCTGCACGAGGCGCGCAAACGCGCCGGCGTGACCGGAACGGTCGTCGCGTTCAGTCACTCCGACAGCGGCATTGCTCGCGTCAAGGAGAGCGGGCTCGCCGACATCATCATCCAGGGTGACGCAACCAAGCCCGTTGAGCTCTACGAACGGTTCACCGCGGCGCTCGCCGCGCACCGCGGCGCGACGGACCACGACGCGCCCGATCGCGCCGCGCGCGGCGACGCTCCCCTGGCCGACCTCGTGATCAACAACGTGAATATCCCGAATACCGAGATGGCGTCGATCCTGTGCACCCGGGACCTCGGAACGATCTACTTCTTCAGCATGGCGACCAGCTTCACGAAGGCGGCGCTCGGTGCCGAAGGCGTCGGCAAGGACATCCAGATGATCATCGGCAACGGATACGCGAAGGACCACGCCGCGATAGCATTGCAGGTGCTCCGCGAGAACGACATACTCAAGGCGATGTTCACGCGGTTGTATACATGAAGCACTTTGCGAGTCACGACTTCCGGCGCATCCCGCTCTACCGCGACGTCACCGACGCCGACTGGAACGACTGGCGATGGCAGATGCGCCACGCGATTCGGGACATCGACACGCTCGCGCGCGTGATGCCGATCGACGACACCGAGCGCGTCGACCTTGAGCAGACGCTCGAACGATTCCGGATGGCGATCACGCCGTACTACGCGTCGATCATGGACCACGACTACCGGCTCTGCTCGGTTCGCCTTCAGGCGGTCCCGAGTATCCGCGAGCTCGAGCACGACCAGTCGGACATGGACGATCCTCTCCACGAGGACCTCGATTCGACGGTTCCCGGGCTGACCCACCGGTACCCCGACCGCGTGCTGCTCCTTGTGACCCGGATATGCTCGATGAACTGCCGCCACTGCACGCGCCGGAGGCTCGTCGGGCAAACCGATACCGCGATGCCGCAGGAGAACTTGGATCGCGCGATCGACTACATCCGCGATCACACCGAGGTCCGCGACGTGCTGATATCGGGCGGTGATCCGTTGACGCTCGCGACCGACCGCCTGGAGGATATCCTGCGCCGGATCCACGCGATCGACCACGTCGAGATCATCCGGATCGGAAGCCGCGCGCCGGTCGTGATGCCGATGCGAATCACCGATGAGCTCGTCTCGATGCTCGCCCGCTACCACCCGCTCTACGTCAACACGCACTTCAACCATTACGACGAGATCACCGCCGAGGCGCAGGCCGCGTGCGCGCGGCTCGCCGACGCCGGCATCCCGCTGGGGAATCAGTCGGTGCTGCTGCGCGACGTCAACGACTGTCCGCGCATCATGAAACGCCTGGTCCACGA
>SKVA01000304.1 GCA_007129695.1 Spirochaetaceae bacterium
GAGATCCTGGCGCAGGCACTCGACATCGAGTCGCGCATCGCGTCCGGCGAGCCGGTCGCGGTAGGCTTCGGCGGGCCGGGATTTCACCACTCGATGCTGGTCTTCGGGTACATCCACAACCCTGCGCGCCAGACGATCGACCTGCTGGTCGCGAACAACTGGAAGAGCGATGAGAAGCTGAACATCCACAGCGAGGACGCGGAGATGGTCCGTCTCTTCCTTGCGCCCGATCACGACGGCCCGCGGATCGAGTGGCGCTACGCAGGCGGCCTTCGTACCAGCGTCATCGACCGGCTGATCGCGCTCGACGTGCCTCGAGACCCGCACGTCCACGACCGGACCCATCTGGACGCGCTGATCGCCCGGCTCCGCGCGGATCTCGCGGCCCGGTCGCTCGCGGTGGTCGTCGTCGAAGAGGTCGCCGGTGCGCGCCTGGTCGCCGACGGCCTGATGACCGGACGAGCACGCAACCGCGACATCCGCGGGCTCGACGATGTCTGGTTCGAGTACCTGGGGCGGGTCTACCGCTTCACGTACCCGGTCGGCTCGGCCTTCGAGCTCGAGATCGAAGACGATGTCGGCGCGCGCGTCTACGCGGCCGTGCCCGGTGATCCCGCCGCCGGCGCAGCGACCGTCACCCGCACACCCTCCCCGGCGGCCGGATCGGTCGTGACCCGGCGGCTTACGTTACCGTAGACTACGCTGCGACCGGGCTTGGAGCAGGCGCGGTGCGCCGTGCCGACCGGACGTGCGATACGTAGCAGCCGACCGCGATCAGCACCGCGATTCCCTCCGTGAAGATCGCCGTGAGCCAGATCCCGGTCGCGCCCCAGAGCGACGGGAGTACGAGCAGTCCAGCGATCGGGAGAACCAGCCCGCGCGCCAGCGCGATCAGGAGCGATCGGCCCGCCTGTTCGAGCGCGGTGAAGTAGACCGACGCGATCATCGCGACCGGCATGAACGGCACCGACCAGCGTACGATGCTCGCAACCTGGTGCGTGAGCGCCTGCGCCTCGGCGTGCCCCGGCAGGAAGAGCTCGGCCAGTGCCCGAGCCGGAGCGCCCATCACGACGAAGATCACGACGCCGATTCCCGCCGAGACCAGGATTGCGCGTACGAGTGTCCCGCGAACGCGATGGGTCAGCCCGGCGCCGTGGTTGTAGCTCAGGATCGGCTGGCTGCCGCTTCCGATGCCCATCACGACCATGACACCGAGCATGATCGGGTACTGCACTACCGTGAGCGCCGCCACGCCGAGTGCACCGACGTAGAGCAGGATCATCCGGTTGAACAGGAACGTCGTGACCCCGGCCGATACGCTGTTGAACAGCTCCGACGACCCGTTGACGACGACCGCGCGAAGCGTCGTTCGCGACGCATCGAGCCGCGCAAACCGTAGCCCGCGCTGCCGCTTCACCGTCTTCGCGACGAAGTAACTCAGAAACACGATCGCGCCAACCGACTGCGAGATACCCGACGCCATCGCCGCGCCCGATATGCCGAAGCCGAGCACAAAGAGGAACAGGTAGTCGAGTCCGATGTTCAGGAGTGCACATCCTGCCATCACGCCGCTCGCCAGGTTCGGCTTGCCGTCGTTACGGACCGACTGCTCCAGGATGAACCCGACGATCATCAGCGTGAAAAACGGCAGGATGCCGTTCAGATATCCGGCGGCGAACCCCTCGAGCGATCCCGACGTTCCCAGAAGACCGAGCAGTTGCCTGCCGAACAGCATCGCCGCTGCGGTACCGACCACACCCAGGCCCACACCGAGCGCGACGATCGTCGAAAGAACGCCGCCTGCCTCGCGTGGCTTTCCTGCGCCCAGAAGCACCGCTATCCTCGCGTTGCCGCCCGTGCCGATCATAACAGCCAGCCCGGAGACCAGCGCAACGACAGGGTAGAGCACGTTGACCGCCGCCATCGCCTCCGGACCCAGGCTTCGGCCGACCATGATTCCGTCCACTATCTGGTACAGTGCCAGGAACGCCATCGAAGCGACTGCCGGTGACGCGTGCCGTCCCAGGAGTCGCCCGAGCGGTCGGGTCAGGAACTCTTCCCGTGCGCTGCCCCCGCTCTCATCGTGCACCAGCTTCTCTTCGTGCGTGTCGCTCTGCCTCATCTACTCCTCCGTTCGGGACTCATCGCGTCCCATGATGCGATCCACTACGTCGAGCATCGCGCGCGACGCGTCCGCAAGTTCGGCGCGAAGCGCCGGGTCCAGTTCTTCCAGATACGCGTGGAACCGGTCGACCAGTCCCTCCTCGAGCCTCGCCATCGTGCGCTCGCCGTCTGCGCTCAGTCGCAGCGCGATCCGACGTCGGTCGGCCGGATCGGCCACCCGGCTTACCAGACCCCGCTCGACGAGCGACTGGACCATCACCGACAGTGCCGACGGCGAAACGCCGATCGCTTCCGCCAGGTCCTTCAGGCTCGAGTCGGGCTGGAGCCCGAGCTCGAAAAGCATCATATAGCGCTCGCCCGTCAGCCCGGCCTCGTCTACCAGCTGCGGAAGCCAGCGGAGCATTGTCGTACGCGTAAACAGCGACAACGTGCTCACGACCTCCATCATCAGACGCGCGTCGTGCTTGCTCTCCCGGAGTCCCTCTTTTGATCGTCCCGTCATCCACCCCCCTCTGACCTGAAGTTATTCCATGCAAGAAGTATCGCAGTACAAAATGATTTTATAATCGAATGATTCTATAGTCAAGGCTTTTCTGGTCGATTATCGCGCGCGGTGCCGTGATCGGGCGCCGATTGTGTTGCGTGCACGATCCGTGCGACGCTCAGCCGCATGGACATCCTGTCGATCGTGCTGATCCTCTTCGCCCTGCTCGAGCTGTCGAACGTGCTGATGCTCTACTTTGCCCCGGGGACCAGGAGGGGAAACGCCGTCGGCGTGTTCCGCGCGTACGACAGATCGAAACAGGACCCGGATGTACACGCGTTCGTGAGCTACCTGGTGAACTGGATCGCCGGCAGCAAGCTGATCTTTATCGCGCTCATCGTCGGCATCGTGATCATCGGAAATCCGACGATGAAGGCGTTCACCGGGGTCGCGCTCGTCGTTTCTATACTCACCTTCTACTGGCGCCTCTATCCGGCGATCTGCGCGATGGACCGGCAGGGACAGGTGGAGCCGCCAGGCTACTCGCGCACGCTCGGGCTGATGATCGCCGGGTTCGTGACCGTCTTCGTCGTCGCGCTCATCGCGTTCGTGTTGGCTTCCTCCAGCTCATGAGCGGGCCGGTTGATCGACGATGACGTCAGTAGTAGGATCGCGACCATGAAGAAGCTGCTTGCGCAGATCGCGTGGGTTCTTGGTCTGACCTTTCTGTTGCTCGCGGTGCCGCGTTTTGGCGGGTTCATCGCGAATCAGTTCGACTATCGTGCGATCGATCCCGACGGGGCGTTCGCGTGGATATCGGTCCACCACATCGTGCAGGCGATGGTCTTCCTGGTCTTGATGGTCGCCATCGGGCGCGCGCGCGGGGTCGACTTCGGTTTCGGCTGGGGCGACCGGGCGGTCGGGTTCCGGTTCGTGCTGATCTTCTCGCTCTTCTTCGCCGGCTATATCGTCGTGTCGATGGGCATCGTGCTCGCATTCGGTACGTTCAGTCTCTTTCCGTACCCGCTGACGCTGCGCAACGTGGCCGGACAGCTCGGATTCCAGCTGCTCCTCTCCGGACCGTCGGAGGAACTCATCTTTCGCGCGTTCGCGATCACGATGCTCGCGTTCGCGACCAGGCGGACGATTGCCAACGGCCGCCTGAGCGTCGCAACGATCATCGCCGCCGTCATCTTCGGCCTCGCGCACGTCGGGATATCGCTGTCACCGTTCGCGCTCACCGGCGACCCGTTCCAGGTCGTCTACGCGACGGGTCTGGGGATCGCCTACGGCATCTGCTACGAACGGTCGAAGAGCGTCTACTACCCGATGATGATGCACAGCATCAGCAACGTCATCGCGGTCGGCGTGTCTGCGGTCGCGACCGCGATGATCGGATAGGGGCCGGGCTTCGTCGGCCCCCGCGCTACCGGTACCGGCCCGACGCGTGTGCCTCTTCGTACATCGCGAGCACGTTCTCAAGTGGAGAGTTGTTCTGGATGCTGTGACTCGGAGAGAGCATGTAGCCGCCGTCCGGGCCCATGATCGACAGCGTGTCGCGAACCTGCCTTCGCACATCGTCCGGGCTCCCGAATGAGAGCGGCCCGGTCGTGCTGATGCAGCCATGGAACGCGAGCCTGCCGCCGAACCTGCTCTTGAGCGTCGCCGGATCCATCCCCGCGGCTTCCGGCTGCAGCGTCTCCACCGCGTTCACGCCCATCGCGATGTACTCCTCGTAGCTCCAGCTGCTCGACCCGCACGTGTGGATCATCACCGGCAGGTCGTACGCCTTGGCCAGATCGATGAAGCGCTGGTGACGCGGCTTGATGACGCGCGTGAACATCTCCATGCCGATGATCGGCCCGTCCTGGGTACCCAGGTCTTCACCGATCCACATGAAGTCGACGCCGCCCTTCGCCGCCTCGAGCTCGCGCACGGTCTTTTCGAACTGGATGTCCAGGAAGCGGTCGATGAGCCGCAGGCCCGCCGGATCATCGGTAGCCAGGTCGATGAACATCTGATCCATCGCGCGCAGGAACCCCGCCGTGTTCATGATGCACGCCAGGCCGGGATCGCCGACGTGGACCGCGTAGTCGCGATAGTGTGCGCACTGTTCGCCGACCGTCTGGTAGTCGAAGTCATCCGGTGACGGCATCGGCCACGCCTCGATCTGCTCCAGGTCTGCGTCGCGCAGCGGGAAGTCGCAGAAGTCCCAGTAGTTGCCGCCGGTGTGCTCGACCTCGCGCGTGTGCCACCCCCACAGCGGATCGACGCGCCGGTCGGGAACCGGCTCGTGGAGTGGACGGCCAGTGTGCCGGGCGGCTACCGCCCGGAAGTCGACCCCCAAGGCCTGCCTGAGGCCCTCCCTGTCGTCGGTCCCGACGCCGAAGTGGTTCTTGAGCCGGAGGTCGATCCCGGGGTTCGCCATATAGTTGATCGGGACCCGGTCCGGCACTTCGAACGCGAAGGCAGACAGTACGCGCGATTTCGAGTTCATCGGGGACTCCTTGGTTCGACGATAGCACAGCGCGTGCCCGCGAGTCGCGTAGCAGCGCGGCCTTACCTTCGGGTCGCTTCCGGTTCAGCCTACACTCCGGTATCGTAGACCGGTGACCAACGACCGGCTCGCATCACGCATCGTCGAGGACCTGGCCCGACTCGGGGTCGGGGAGGGGTCACTCATCATGGTCCACTCGTCGCTGAAGGCGTTCGGGATCGATGGGCTGTCGCCCGATGCGGTGATCCGTGCGCTTCGAGATGCCGTCGGTGAATCGGGGACGCTTCTGATGCCCGCGCTGAGCTATAGTCAGTCGCCTCCCGACGTGCACGATACGGTTCAGACACCGTCGAACGTCGGGGTGATCCCGGAGACGTTCCGTACGCAGCCGGGGACGGTCAGGTCGATCCACCCGACGCACTCGGTCTGCGGGGTGGGTCCTCTGGCCGCAGGGCTCCTGGCCGACCACGCGGCGGACTCGACCCCGTGCGGCCCGAACTCGCCGTTCCGTCGGATTCTGGAGCTGGACGCGAAGATCGTGATGCTCGGGTGCGGTCTGCGGCCGAACACGACGATGCACGCGATCGAGGAGCTCTCACCACCGCCGTACCTCTTCGGGGATGATCGCGCCTACACGATCACCCCGCACGACGGCAGATCGTACCGTAAGACCTATCGGACGCACGGTTTCGCCGGCTGGACCCAGCGGTACGACCGGATCGCCGATCTTGACGATGGGTCGCTCCTGACCAGCGGGAACGTTCTCAACGCGGCTGTCCACGTGATCGACACCCGCGCGCTGAAGCGGCTCGCGCTGCCGGTGCTCGCCGACCGGCCGCTCTACTTCGTGGATGAGGACCGGTGACCGTGAAGGTCCGGCAGCAGAGCCGGTAGCTCGGCGCGGTGCCGGGCAGGCCGATGTGCTGGGTCTCGTTGCAGGCGAAGGCGAGTCACCGCCCGTCGGGGCAGCCGTCACGACCACGATGCCCGCAAAAGCAGTACCTTCTCCGCGGGAGTGACAAATGACGAAAACCAAACGAACTGGTGCAATCCTTCTGGCTGGTACAGCAGCGCTGCTGATCGGGTGCTCGGCACGGCAGGATGCGTCCGGCACAGCATCGCTGAACGTCGGTCTTGGCGCCGCCTTTGTCAGCGAGCAGCGCGTCGCCGCACTCGCTGCGGCTCTGGAAGCGGGACTGCCGGAGTACCACACCGACGCGTCGGCGATTCGCGTATCGAGCGTGTCGATCGGAGACCCTTCGGCCGATCCGATGGCATTCATGGCAGGACAGACGAGAGTCGCGGTCATGCTCGCTTCGGGAGAAGTGGAACTGTGGATCACCGACCCGGAGAACGCGAGACGTTTTGGTGACAACGGAGAGGCGTACGTGCCACTCGCGACGCTGTTCTCCGACGAAGAGATCGCGGCCTTCAATGGAACGCCCGTCGGGATCGCGGTGACCGATGAGGCAGGCAACGCCACCGGCGAAACGAGTGAGCCCGCAGGGATCGACCTGTCCCAGAACTCGGCGATACAAGAGCTGACCGGCCTGAACGAGCCTCAGATGTTCGTCTTCGCGAACTCCACCAACATGGACGCCGCCAAAGCAGCCTTCCGGTTCCTCGCGATGAAGCAATAGCCGCCGCGCCGGCCAACAATTTCGGCACCACGCGACAAGCACGGGCCGGTGCGCTCGATTCCGGCCCGGCCGGCGGCGCTGGCCGTGACGACCGACCTCCTACCGCCAGTCGTCGGGCAGGATCTCGTGCGCGTAGCGCGGGAAGTACGCGAGCAGGTCGGCCGTTGCCTGGATGTCACGGATGTGACACATCTGAACCGTAGAATGCATGTACCGCGTCGGGGCGCCGATCGTCGTCGCCTTGGCGCCCAGGCCCGCGCGCTGGACTGCCGACGCGTCGGTACCTCCGCCGATGTTTCGCTGGTACGGAATGCTGTGCCGCTTGCACGTCTCCATGAGCCCTCGCAGCAGATCACGGTCGCCGATCGTTCGGTTGTCCATCAGGTAGATACCCGTCCCGCCACCGATCGGGCACTGGTCGCGGTTGGGCTTCGCAAACGGGATGTCGGCCGGGAGGCTCCCGTCGATCGCCACGCAGATATCGGCGCCAATTGCGTGCGCCGCGGTTGGTACGCCGCGAACCCCCACCTCTTCCTGGACCGTGCTCACCGCGTAGACGTCGACCGTGTTCTCCTCGATCCTCCGGAACGAGTCGACGAGCGCGTAGCTTCCGATCCGATCGTCGAAGTTCCTGCCGGTGACGATCTCGTCGTTCAACACTTCGAACTGTTTGGAGAGGCTGATCGCGTCGCCCACCTGGACCACGGCCTTCACCCGCTCGGCGGGCAAACCCGTGTCCACGAAGAGCTCGTCGATCGGGATGACTCGTTTGCGGTCTTCCTCGTCGGTCATCCAGCCCGGTTTGGTCGGGATGACACCCTGGAGCGTGACCGGCTGCTCTCCGGCGGTGCCGTGGACCGTGACGCGGTGGCTCGGCAGCGTCCGCGGGTCGAAGCCCCCGATCGGGACGAAGGAGATGAAGCCACGCGCGTCGATGTGCGCGACCATGAAGCCGATCTCGTCGATGTGGGCGGCGTAGAGCAGGCGGTACGGCTTTTCGCGCGACGGCTTGCGCGCCTTGCGAAGCGCGATCACATTGCCCATCCGGTCGGTCCAGAGTTCGTCGGCGTACGGGCGCAACTCGTCGGCGATCAGCTTCTGCGCCTCGTGCTCGAAGCCCGAGACCCCCGGCACGTTGGAGAGTCTTGCAAGCAGGTCCATGGTCGCTCCTCAGTCGAGCCGGGCGTCGAGTTCGTGTTCGCTCAGGTCGAGCCAGATCGTCTTGGTTTCGGTGTACTGGTCGAACGCGTGCAGCCCGTTGTCGCGGCCGCCGAAGCCGGAGAGCTTGTA
>SKVA01000085.1 GCA_007129695.1 Spirochaetaceae bacterium
GGAATGCCACCGGCACGCTCTGATACCGCCATCGCGATCGGTGTCGTAACCGAGGTCGGCGCAGCCGATACCGCCGACTCGGGATCTACCGGTAGCCACAGGAACGGAACCACCGCGGACACGACCCCGACGACGGCCGCAAACACGATACCGATTGCTACCTCCGGAGCGTTTCGCCGGAGTACTGCGAACTGCCGGTAGAGCGGGAGCGCGAGCGCGACAACCGATATCTCCAGAGCGAACGATATCAGCGACGTAGCGTCGCGGTACTCATCGTACGGGACCCCGGCGAGCGACAGCAGTGCCACGATGACCGCGACCGATGTCAGAACCGGATGGAGGAGCGGAAACGGAATACGCGCGTACAACTTCTTTGCGGCTGCGTAGATGAGGAGCGACGCCGCGATCATGAATGCCGGACCCGTCGCTATCGCTTCGAGATCGCCGATGCGGTCAACCATCGGGATCCGCCTCCGGCGCGTTTCTTGCGCCGATTCGCGCGACCAGCTGCGCGATCCTGCCGGTCACGATCAGGACGACGATCAGACTCACGAACACCGACACCGACAGCGGCAGCCACTCGCGCGCGATGACGCCGGCATAGCTCATCACCCCGACACCGGCGGGCACGAACAGAAACGCCAGGTTGTCGACGAGCAGATCGGCCGCGGGCTCGATCCAATGCTGCCGGATCAGACGGGTAGCAAGCGCGACCGTAA
The DNA here is from genome assembly GCA_007129695.1 of Spirochaetaceae bacterium. GTDB lineage: Bacteria > Spirochaetota > Spirochaetia > DSM-27196 > SLST01 > SLST01. The sequence goes on from SKVA01000085.1 coordinate 720, forward strand.
GCAGGACCATGCCAAGGACGTTGCCTGGTATCATCGGGATCGCCAGAACGGAGAGAGCCGAACCGAGCGCATGAAACCCGATCAGGATACCGAACGACACGATCACCGTATCACCGCATCACCGGTCGACCACGACAACACGATACTCCTGCGCACGCGCATCAAACCGCTCGGAGACACCGGGAGTCATGTAAATCGTATCTGCGGTCGCGATGATCGCGTCGTAGCCGGGTAGATCGCGAACCATCGCGATTGCGGCGTCGACGCCCATCACAAAGGCGGCGGTAGACAACGCATCGGTCTTCATCGCCGATTCGCCGATCACGGTCGCGCTCACTACACCCGATTCCGACGGCATACCAGTACTGGTGTCGAAGATGTGATGATAGCGCACACCATCCTGCACAAAGAACCGCTCGTACGCGCCTGAGGTCACGACGCTTTCATCGCGCGACTGGAGGATCCCCAGGTACCGGCCACGCTCTCCGGTCGGATACTGGATGCCGATGCGCCACGGCGCGCCATCGGGTCGTGGTCCGATCGTGACGATGTCGCCACCGAAGTCAAGGATCGCGTGGCGCACTCCTTCGGATCGGAGCACCGCCGCCGCCTCGTCGGCCGCGAACCCCTTCGCGATACCTCCGACGTCGATCCCCATAGACTGCTCGGGCAAGAACACTTCGAAGGTGTCCGGAAAGAGTTCGATCCGTCTGAAGTCGACCGAACGAAGCACCTCTGCAAGCGGTTCGGGTTCGGGCACGCGCGGCTCGTCGCGTCCGAACCCCCACAGCCGTATGAGCGGCTCGACGGTGAGATCAAACGCGCCATCGGACAGCTCGCCGAAGCGGACACCTTCGGCGATCACGCGAAACGTGTCCGGCGACACCCGGACGCGCGACTCGCCGGCAGCGGCGTTCACGCGCAACACCTCCGTGTCGTCGTACGCAGCATCGTTGATGCTCATCCGGTCCTGGATGTCCTTGGTGCGGGCGAACGCTCCGCTAAGCATGTCGCGCGACGCTCCGGCCTGCTGGACCGTGATCGTGACCGCTGTTCCAAGCAGTAGCTCGGTCTGGCTTACGCGGGGAACCGTCCGCGGAACGCACGACATCGAAAGGAGCGCCAGAAACGCGGCGGCGACGCCGGCGGCCGCGCGGAAGCGGGTCTTCATCGGTGTGAGGATATCGAAAACCGGATAGTCGGTGAACCGGTGTACGAAATGCGCTGGAATGATAATACTTAACGATATGCAGAACACAGAGACCGCAAGTGTCCATCGCATGATCGAGTCGGTGCGCGATGAGGTACGAAAGGCGTTCGTCGGCTCGCCATCGGCGCTCGATACGATCCTTGTCGGCTTCATCACGGGCCTGCACGTGCTGATCGAGGATATTCCTGGCGTCGGAAAGACGACGCTCGCGCGGTCGCTCGCGCGCGCATCGGGGCTCGACTTCGCGCGAATCCAGTTTTCACCCGACCTGCTCCCGGGCGATGTGACCGGGATGTCGGTCTGGGCGCAGGATCGCCACGACTTTGTCTTCAAGCCCGGCGCGATCATGCATCAGTTCATCTTGGCAGACGAACTGAACCGCGCATCGGCGCGGACGCAGTCGGCGCTCCTGGAGTCGATGCAGGAGCAGTCGGTGTCTGTCGACGGCACGACCTATCCGCTCCCGCAGCCGTTTTTTCTGATCGCGACGCAGAATCCGCTTCAGTTCGCCGGGACATTCCGGTTGCCGGAAGGCCAGCTCGACCGATTCGGACTGTCGGTTTCGTTCGGATACCCTTCGGCCGACGACGAGTCGCGCATCCTGGAACTGATGGAGCACGAGTACCCGGTAGACAAGCTGCAGGCAGTCATCGACGCGGACGCGGTCGTCGGCGCGCGCGCGATGACCCTCGCGGTGCGCGTGGACGCGAAGATCAGGCAGTTCCTGATCGCAATTGCCGACCGTTCGCGCAAGAATCCGCACGTGAGACTCGGCATGAGCCCGAGAGCGACCGGTCACCTGTTACGCGCATCGCAGGGCGTCGCGCTCGTCAACGGTCGCGGGTACGTGATTCCGGAGGACGTCGCGTCTATCGCGCCGGCAGTGCTCCGGCACCGCCTCATCCTCTCGCCGGAGGCCCGGATGGAGGAGAAGAGCAGCGCACGCGTGGTCGACGAGATCCTGTCGGCGATTCCACTGCCGACCGGAGTTGCATGAGATTCCCGATCGTGATCCGACCGGCGCGGACCGGTCTCTACGCGTTCGCACTCGCTATCGCGTACGTCGCCGGCGCGTACCTTGGTGGAGCGCTGCTCACGATCTGGTACGCGATGCTCGCGTTGCCGTTACTGTCGATGACGCAGGCGATCATCACGACGGCGGCGTTGCGTTACCACCAGGAGTTCTCCAACGATCATCCCGCGAAAGGTGAGGCGGTAGGCTACACGCTGTCGATCACGAACGAGTGTCCGGTTCCTTCGGCCAGGATCACCGCGAGTTTTCACATGGGCCGGGTCGAGTACGGAACGAGCACCAGCCTGCTGCAACTTGGAGCGCATGAAACGAGCACGATCGAGCACACGGTCCGGTGTCCGTATCGCGGGGTCTATACGGTGGGACTGTCGCGGCTCACCGTCTGGGACACCTTTGGCTGGATTGGCTTCGGGCTCCCGGTGTTCAGCCGGACCTTCTACGTCTACCCGCGCATCTTGCATCTGCCTCACGCGTTCGCCGGGTTTGGCACCGAGCACGCGGTCGCGCAGGCGCTGACCGCCGGGGTGGAGCCCGACGTGACACTCTACCGGGGTCTGCGGCGGTACCGCCCGGACGACGACGTGCGCCATATCTCCTGGCGTAAGCTGGCGCTACTCGGAGAGCCGGTGGTCCGCGAGTACGACACTGCCGCCGAACCGGCGGTGACGATCTGTCTTGACACTCGCCCGGTGGTATCGCGCGAACGGACGCTCGACGTGGAGGACGGCGCGATCGAGATGGTGGTCGCGCTCGCAAAGCACTACGCAGACCGGGAGGTCCCGGTGACGCTGGCGATCGGTCTCGACGTGGTGCGAATCGCCGGCGGGGACGCAAACGCATTCGCCCGCTTCCACAGCAGTACGATCATGATCTTCTTCCGGTCGCGTGTGTCACCGGCGATCGTCTACGAGACGCACCGCCACGACGGCCGCTTCTCCGACGGGACGGTGATCTTCGTGACCGACCGGCTCGACGCCGAAGTGATCGACCTGGTGGAGACGAGCGACGGCCGCAGCCTCCAGGCGGCAGCGATCATCAATACGGTGGGTCTGGACGACGGCGAGCGGCGACGAGCCGCAGCGATCCAGAGATCGCTCCGCGACAGCGCCGGGGCGATCGTCACGGTAGAGTCGGCCGATGAGCTTGTGCAGGAGCTCGCGCAGACCCAAGGAGCTCGCGCGTGATCGCGACAGACAGCGCACGCGAGAATGCCCGCGCGGGCGCGGCACGCGCGATTGTGCCGGTAGTCGTCGCGACGGTCGCGGCGACAATCGCGGTCATCCCCGCCTTCGTCGTCGCTCGGCTGCTGGACGCGAGCGGCCCGCTGCTCCCGGTCCTTGCGTGGTCGGCTACGACTGCGGCGCTCTTCGCACTCGTTCCCCACGTCGCCAAACGCGGGGCGCGGATCCTCGCGTGGAGTGGTAGCGCGCTCGCGATCGTCGCGGCGCTCGTCGTGTTCGCCGATGTCGTGATCATCCCCTTCTCCGCGTACCTGCTCTGGTTCGACCTTGTGCAAACCGGAGGAGCGCGCGGCGCGGTTTCATTCGTGTTCGTGATGCTCGTCGCGGCAGGATCAACCGCGTTCGGCGCATCGGTAACCCGGCGCCCGATCATCGCATCGAGCGCGTACACTGCGTGGCTCGCGTTCCTGTCAATCCCGATCCTTGGGCGTGTAGAGTCGGTGGTCGTGCTCGCGGTCTTTGTCGGAATCGGTCTGGTCGCCGTCGCCGCGGAAGGCAACCGCGTCCGTAGCGCGATACGGGCGATCTCTCACGCGATCGTACTGGCGGGCCTGGCTGTCGCGATCGGCGCCGGGCTTGGCAGCGTCACGACTGCCGCCGGCAGCCGGATCGTCGACGACGTTCTGAGCCCCGGATTCCGCCGGATGGTGGTGACGCTCTTCCCGAACTTCCCGATCGTCTACGATATCCCGGGCTACGGCTACCGGTTTGCATCGGAAAACATCGGCCGATCTCCGGTGCTGTCGAACCGCCCGCTCTTCCGGGTGTCACCGGTCGACGATCGCCCGCTCTACCTGCGCACTGAAGTCTTCCACGAGTTCACCGGATCGTCGTGGCGGGCGCGTCGCGACGCTCCGGGAGACACGGAGCGTACGATGGTGGTCGAAGACCCCGAATCGGCCGACGCGCCGGATGCGCCGTTTAGAATGCAAACTCGGATCGACATCCTGACCGACTTTTACCCGATGGTTCCTCATACGCTCGACACGGTGAGCTTCGCGATCACCGGACGGTCCTCGATAGGCTTCGACCGCGCGGGTGAGTCGATCGGATACGTCCTCACCGATCCGCTGCTCTACGGTGAAGCGGTCAAGCTTCTGCGCGAGCCCCTGACTCGCGGCTCATCCGGCGCCGAGACAGGAACGCCCGATCCAGATCGCTATCTGAGCGTTCCCGACTCGATCTCCGAGTCGGCGCGCGTGCTCGCAGCCGAACTCACCGGCGCGACACCGAGCGAATCGATGCTCAACACGTTGCGCTTTCTGCGTGGGAACTTCGAGTACACGCTCGAGCCCCCGCAGCCACGCAACGCGGATCGGTTTCTGGAAGCATTTCTGGACGAACACAATCGCGGCTTCTGCGTGCACTTCGCGACCGCGTTCACGATCATAAGTCGGCTGCAGGGGATTCCGACGCGCTACGTGACCGGGTTTCTGGTACAACCACCCGACTTCGAAGAGCTCATGGCGGGTGGTATGCCACTGATTGAGTCGATCGCCGTGTCGGGGTACAGCGCGCACGCATGGCCTGAGATCTGGCTCGAACAGACCGGGTGGCGCATCGTCGAGGCGACTCCCCCGATGCAGCCGCCGGGCTACGAGAACACCTTCTTCGACCGGTTCGCGGCGATCCGCAACGAGGGCCGGACCGTGTCACAGCTGTCGGAGATCCTGCGACGCGATATCACCGATCCCGACCGCGAGGCTGAGCCGTCGACCGGCTTGCTGATCCTCCGTACCGCCGCGCGGATCGTGATCGGCCTGGCATTCGCAGTTCTGATCGCGGTCGGTGTTCGGCGCTCGGTGCGCCTCAGCGTCCACCGGCGATTCGAGCGCCATGCGTCGATCCTCGGCCGACGCACGCATCGGCGAGGACTTCCGGCACCGACGGTCGCCGGATGGAGCGGCTGGGGAGCGGCTGCGGGCCGGCACGGGAAACGGACGGCCAGGCTCATCCTTGACGTCGCGTTCGGGGGCAGGCGCGTTACCGAGCGCGACCTGCGCTTCATCCGCCGCTTCCGGTGGCGCCTGATGGCCGATCTTCGCGGTTCACGATAGTCAGTCCCGACCACGCAGCTCAGGTTTCACTTGCCGCGGCTTGCTGGATACCTCTATCCTTGACTGGTGGAAGTATCTACCCAAACGGCGGAAACCGTCCGAACGGGCGTTGACGCGCTCATCGACAACATCCGCAGCGTGATATCGATCGATTACACGAAGCTCCAGCACCTGGTCGCCGCGCACATCGCCGGTGGCCACGTGCTCCTGGCCGACAGCCATGGGGTCGGCAAAACGAGCCTCGCGCGCGCTCTCGCCGGGAGCATCCGGTGGAAGGAACGTGACGTCGCACCCGGCTCGAACGGCGACCGGCCGACGCCGGGCGTCCAGATGGAGGACTTCAGCCGGGTTCAGTGCACGGTAGACCTGCTGCCGCAGGACATTCTGGGGTACAACCGGATGTCGGGCGTCGGCGGTGAGCTCAGCTTCAACAAGGGACCGATCTTCAGCCATTTCGTGCTCTGCGATGAGATCAACCTGCTCACGCCCAAGACGCAGGGCAGCTTCTTCCAGGCGATGGAGGAGCAGGAGGTTTCAGTCGAGGGTCGAACGTACCGGCTCAACGATCCTTTCTTCATCATCGCGACGATGAACCTGAAAGGGGCCCACCTCTTCCCGCTACCCGCGCCACAGTTAGACCGGTTCATGATCCAGCTGTCGATGGGATATCCACCGATGGAAAGCGAAAAGGAGATCGTCGCGCAGCACGGCCGCACCGACTCGTGGTCGGGCTTCGCTCCGGTGGTGCCGGCCGATGCGCTGCTGGAATGGAAGGAGATGGTCGACGAGGTCTACATAGCCGATGAGGTGATTCACTATATCGTCGGCTGCGTACGCGCGACGCGCGAGCACGCCGACGTGATGACCGGAGCGAGTCCCCGAACCGGCGTCAAGGTATCTCGTCTGGCCCGCGCGCTGTCGCTGATCCGCGGGGAGACCTTCGTCACGATCGACACCGTGAAGGAGATCTTCCCCGCCGCGGTGACGCACCGGCTCGCGATGAAGAGTTCGGCGCAGAACCCGTCCGATGTGATCGACGACGTACTCAAGACTGTCCCGGTGGAGGCGGTCGGCAGACGCTGATGGCGGTAACCGCAACGGGTGCGCTCCAGTCGGTGCGTCACGGGGTATCGCGATACTATCCGTTTACCGTCGTCGGCACGCTCGTGTTCGGGATCGGTGTCGTGTTCGTCGCGCGTGGCACCCTGGTGGGAGACGTGTATCGGATGACTCTCGGGGTACTCGCGGTCGCGGCACCGGTGGTGCTCGGCGTGCTCGCGCGAGTCCAGTCGGGTCGGTTCACCGATATCGACGTGTCATGGGATACCAGCCGCGACACCGTCGCAACGATGACCGATCCACGACGGTGGGGACACATGAACGTCGGGGTGAGCGGGATCTCACCGTGGTTCTTCTATCGACTCCACGCCCGCGTGTCGGGGACGGTCGCGGTTGGGACGCGGGCCCGGCTGCACTTCTACGAAGACATAGCGGTCGCCGAAAGCAGGACGCTGCGTGTTCCGCTTGCGATTCCGCTGCCCGGTACCGCGCGCCTGACCGGGAGGCTCCAGGTCGGTGATGTCTTTGGCCTGTCGCGCGCGAACCTGGGTGATCCGACTCGGCTATCGACACCGGTTCCGCCGGGTATGCCGCGGGCACCGCAGCTCATCCAGAGCGTAGCGACGTCGGGCGAAGAAGAGAGCACGCGCACCCGCAGCCCCGAGGAAGAGCGGTACTACATGCGCGAGTA
>SKVA01000538.1 GCA_007129695.1 Spirochaetaceae bacterium
CCCAGGATCGTGATCATCGGGTTGATCGCGTTACGCAGCGCGTGCCGGTAGACGACCTTCTTTTCGGTCTGTCCCTTGCTCCGCGCGGTCACGATGTACTGCTGGTTCATGATGTCGAGCATGTTCGCGCGCATGATACGCGTCAGCCCCGCCATCGCGCCGGTCCCGATTACGAAGACCGGGATGATCAGGTGCTGAATCCGGTCGATAATCTGCTCGAAGAACCCCATCCGCGCGTGGTCCAGACTGAGCATCCCGCCGATCGGCAACCAGGTGCCGGGAGGCGTGCTCGTCGTCGACACAATGTAGAGCAGCAGGAACGCCAGGAAGAAGTTCGGAATCGCAAGGCCTACGAACGCGAACACCGACACCGTCTGATCCTGCCACTTGTACTGGCGCGTCGCGGCCATGATCCCGGCGGGGATACTGAAGCCCCACGCAAGGACCAGACTCGTCATCGACAACGTTATCGTCGCGGCCGCGCGTACGCGCACGACGGAGAAGACCGGCGACTTGAACAGTTCAGAGTAGCCGAAGTCGCCCTGCATCACGCGCCACAGGTACTTGAAGAACTGGATATACCACGGGTCGGTCAGCCCGAACCGCTCGCGAAAAAGCTCCAGATCTTCGGGGCGGACGTTCGGGCTCAGCGCGAGCTGCGTGAACACGTCGCCGGGGGCGATCTGGATCAGCAGAAATCCGAACGCGACGATCGTCACCAGGATCGGGATCATGTGCACCAGGCGCCGGAGGATGAAACGGAGCATCATCGGGCTCAGCCAGATCAACCGTGCCAGCCACATGATGAGCTCGGTGAGGAAGACCGCCGGGACTACCGCGGTTCCGGTGCTGTAGAACAGCACGAATACCGCGACGTCCAGAAGGAAGGTCAGTCGCCAGTCGATCTTCTGGATAGTGTTCAACATGCTGATGCGTTCCTCAGAAACGGATTGGGCCCGCGGCCCCAGAACCAAGGCTCATCGCGCGCCACCCGTCGCCGGATGACGCCCAAAAAGCCGACGACCCGCCTGGCGTCGCATCCGACGCCCAACGGATCGCCAGAGGCCCGACGCACGTCGGGCCTCATCCCCCAGAAGGGAGGTTAGCGGATGAAGAGCCGGTGCGCGATATCGATTATCTCGAAGCCGTTGATCGGCTGCGGGAACACGTTACCGAACTCCTCACGGATCGCCAGCATCACAGCCGGGTTGAACGTGTGGACCCAGGGGACTTCTTCTATCCAGATACGCTGGATGATTTCGAAGCCCGCCTTGCGCTGGTCTTCGTTGGTCGTGTTGTTCGCCATGACCCACGCTTCGTCGACCCGTCGCTCCCAGTCGCGACGCGGCGAGGTCTGGCTCGGCTCGATCATGTGGAGGTTACCGCTCGACGGATAGACATTCTGACTGCCGATCGGATCGACGGATCCGGTCAGACCGATCAGGATCATCTCCCAGTCGTAGCTCGCGGTCAGCTGACCGACCATCGCGTTGAAGTCCATCGGGTTCGCGTTGATCTGAATACCGACGCGCGCTGCATCCTGCGCGAAGAGCTCCATGATCGACTCACGAACGGTGTTGCCGCTGTTCGTGCTGAGCGTCAGCGTGATGCGGTTCCCGTCGGGGTCCTGCCGCCAGCCGTCTCCGTTGCGGTCGACGTAGTCGATACTGTCGAGCATGTCGGCGGCCGTGTTCGGGTCGTACGGGAACGAAAAGTCCGGCGCCCCTTCCCAGTAGTACGGGCTGAAGGTCGGAATGAAGCTGTACTGCGGATAGCCGAAGCCGAACGCGATGTTGTTGATGATCGTTTCGCGGTCGACCAGGTGCGCCATCGCCTGACGGAACGTCTTGTTCGACAGCCAGGTCAGCTGCGGGGGTTCGATCCCGTTCGGGTTCTGGTTGAACGTGATGAACTGCGTGCTCGTCGCGGGACCGACGCTGTAGATCCGGAATCCCAGTTCCTCCTGCCGGTTCACCAGGACCGCGTAATCTTCACCGCGGACGGCGTACGCGTCTGCCTGTCCGGCAAGGAAGCGCTGCAGCTGCGTGTCCATATCGGGGACGTAGACGTAGACCATTTCGTCCAGATAGGGCAGCTGGATACCGTTCGCGTCACGCTCCCAATAGTTCGGGTTGCGGCCGAGGACGACGCGCTGCGACGGGACGTACTCGGTGAGGACCCACGGACCACTCCCTACGATCTGGTTCACGTTCGTGTCGACGCCCCAGAAGCTCGTGATCGCGCCGTAGTTCACTCCGGCCGGCTTGATCTCTTCGAAACTGTTGTCGACGATTCGGTGGCCGTACTCGAAGCCGACCGACTCGGTCCAGCCGATGAGCGGCGCGAAGATGTGCATCGGGTACGCTCCGCCGCCTGACTGCGTCAGAAGCCCCGCGGTGACCTCGTGAAAGGTTACGCTGAACGTGCGGTCGTCGATCAGACGCGAGATAAGCGGCTTCTGCGAGCCGTCGGTCAGACGCTGGATCTGACTGCTTCGCGCGTTCGACCCGACGTCTTCGCGTAGCCAGACGTGGTTCCGCGTAAAGACGAAGTCGCGCGCGGTCAGCGGCGTCCCGTCCGACCAGCGGAGGTTCGGCTTCAGGCGGTACGTGACCGTCAGCTCATCGGCGGAGACCGTCCAGCTTTCGGCAAGCGCCGGCTCGAACTCCAAGGTGTGCTGGTTCCGCCGGATCGCGCCCGAGTAGAGCTGACTGGTCACGTCGGTAGAGCTTGTTTCGGCTGCGACCGCGGCGTTGAACGTGCGCGGGTCGCTACCGAAGGTCGTCCGAACGAAGCGGCCGCCGCGGCGTCCGAGCTCCCAGCCCTGGGTGCGGTCGATGTCGAGGACACCCTCGAACGTCGTCCCGGCGGCCGCCAGCTCCGTATCCACCACCTGCTCGGATGCGGCACCCGCAAACGCAAGCGACGGAACAAGAATCATGACAGCCAGTAGTATCAAACTAACTTTCTTCATCAGTTCCTCCTTGAAACTTGAATTAGATGGAGTACTGTAACCTGTTTTCGCGGGTGGTGCAATACGAATTCGCAAACGTTTGACCTTGGATTCGAGCTTTCCTACGCGGTCGAATCCACCGCCCGCCGAACCTACGTATATGTAGGTTTCTGGCGTGGCGGCGTCATCGCGCGCGACCGGGCGGCCGACTACTTGATGTAGATCGGCCGCGGTGTGTAGTGCGTATGCAGGTACTTGTGGCTGGTCTCCGACAGCGGCTTGCCCAGGAAGTCGTCGTAGAGCGCCTTGATCGCCGGGTTCTGATGGCTGACGCGGATCTTCTGGTCGACGTCGTCGCGGTAGATCGCCGCCATTCGCTGCTTGCGCAGCTCGTCGTTGCCTCCGTACGGCTGCCCGCCGCCCGAGATACACCCGCCGCGGCACGCCATCACCTCTATGAAGTGGTACGGGAGCTCCGCGCCGGTCGCGAGCGCCTGCTTGACTTCGTCCAGGATCGTTTTCACGTTGCGCATATTGTGCGCGACCGCGACGCGAACCTCGGTGCCCTTGATGTCGACGGTCGCGCGCTTGATCCCTTCAAGCCCCCGGACGCTCTCGAACTCGACGTGCTCGAGCTCGTCTCCGGTCACCAGGTGGTACGCGGTGCGTAGCGCGGCCTCCATCACGCCGCCTGTGGCGCCGAAGATCGTCCCGGCACCGGTGTAGATACCGAGCGACTCGTCGGCCGGCTCGTCCTCAAGGCTGTCGAACGTGATCCCGGCCTGCTTGATCATCCGCGCGAGTTCGCGCGTCGTGATCACGACATCGATGTCCTGTACGCCCGAACTGCGCATGTTCTCATCGCGCACGATCTCGTACTTCTTGGACGTGCACGGCATGACCGACGTCAGGAAGATCTCGTCGGCCGTCTTGCCGATCTTCTGCGCGAAGTAGGTCTTCACCAGCGCGCCCATCATCATCTGCGGGCTCTTCGCGGTCGAGAAGTGCGGGATCATGTCGGAGTAGTACTTCTCCATGTAGTCGACCCAGCTGGGGCAGCACGTCGTGATCAACGGCAGCGCGCCCTTCCCATTCACGAACCGTTCGACGAACTCGCTTCCCTCTTCCATGATCGTGAGGTCGGCGGCGAAGTTCGTGTCGAAGATCGTGTCGAAGCCGAGCCTGCGCAGCGCCGCGTAGATCTTGCCGGTCACGATCGACCCGGGCTCCATCCCGAACGCTTCGCCGAGCGCGACGCGCACGGCCGGCGCGATCTGCACAACCTTGTGCTTGCTCTCATCGCGGATGCCGTTGTAGACGGTCTGCGTCTCGTCCTTCTCAAAGATCGCGCCGACCGGGCAGTGCGCGGAGCACTGGCCGCATTTGATGCACGGGCTTTCGTTGAGCGTGATGTCGCCGGCCGGAGCCATCCGCGTTCCGTCACCGCGGTCGAGGAACTCGAGCGCCCACACGTCCTGCAGGCCCTGGCACACCTTGACGCAGCGGCCGCACCCGACGCACTTCTCCGGGTTGAGCACGATCGACGGCGTCGACGTGTCGGCGGGGATGTCGCGGACGTTCGACTCGAACCGCTGCTCGCGGATGCCGAAGTCGGCGGCGAGCGTCTGCAGCTCGCACGTGCCGTTGCGCGGGCAGGTAAGGCAGCTATTGGGGTGCGTGGAAAGGATCAGCTCGATCACGGTGCGCCGGATCTCCTGGAGCTCCGGATCGTGCGTGATGACCTTCATCCCGTCGGTCGCTTCGAGCGCGCACGCGCGGATCAGCTTCGGCGAACCGGCGACCTTCACGACGCAGATGCCGCACGCGGCCCACGCGGGCAGGTCCGAATGGTAGCAGAGCTTCGGGATCGCGATCTTCGCGGTCGCCGCAGCGTCGAGCACGTTCGTGCCGGCCGGTACGGTGACCGGAACTCCGTTTACTTCAAGGTTAATGGTTGACATCTTCGCTCCTTTCTTCCGCGACTACGCGCGCAGCACGGCGTCGAACTTGCACGCGGTGAAGCACTCGCCGCACTTGATGCACTTCGACTGGTCGATCTCGTGCGGTTGTCGCCGCTCACCGCTGATGCACAACACCGGACAGCGTCTGGCGCACAGGCCACAGCCGATGCACTTGTCGGTGATGATCGAAAAGTGGACAAGCTCCTTGCACTTTCCAGCGGGGCAGACCCCCTGATCGATATGCGCGTCGTACTCGGCCTTGAAGTAGCGCAGCGTGCTCAGGATCGGATTCGGCGCGGTCTGGCCGAGCCCGCAGAGGCTTGCGCGCTGCATCGCGGTGCCGATCTGGCGCATCGTGTCGATGTCCTCCTGCGTACCCTGCCCTTTGCTTATCTTGGTCAGGATATCATGGAGCTTGCGTCCACCGACGCGGCACGGCGCGCACTTGCCGCAGCTCTCTTCGACCGTGAACTCCAGGTAGAACTTGGTCACGTCGATCATACAGTCGGACTCGTCCATGACGATCATGCCGCCCGACCCCATTATCGAGCCGAGCTCCTGCAGGTGTTCGTAGTCGATCGGCGTATCGAGGTGCTCGGCGGTAATCACGCCACCGCTCGGACCACCGGTCTGGACCGCCTTGAACGCCTTCCCGTCCGGGATACCACCGCCGATGTTGAAGATGATGTCGCGAAGCGGTGTACCCATCGGGACCTCGACGAGCCCTGAGTTCGCGATCTTGCCGGTAAGCGCGAACACCTTCGTGCCCTTGCTCTTCTCCGTGCCGATCTTCGCGAACCACTCACCGCCACGCGTGAGGATCACGGGGATGTTCGCGAGCGTCTCCACGTTGTTGATGACCGTCGGCTCGCCCCACAGCCCCTTGACCGACGGAAAGGGCGGCCGCGGCCGCGGCATCCCGCGCTCGCCTTCGATGCTCGCAAGGAGAGCGGTCTCTTCACCGCAGACGAAGGCGCCGGCGCCGAGCCGGATCTCGATCTCGAAGTCGAATCCGCTGCCAAGGATGTCCTTCCCGAGCAACCCGAACTCGGTCGCCTGCGCGATCGCGCGCTCGAGCCGCCCGATCGCGAGCGGGTATTCGGCGCGGATATAGATGAAGCCCTTGTTTGCTCCGATCGTGCGGCCGCAGATCGCCATCGCTTCGAGCACCGAGTGCGGATCGCCTTCCAGGATGCTGCGATCCATATACGCGCCGGGGTCGCCCTCATCGGCGTTGCAGACTACGTACTTCTGATCGGAGGTCTGCTCGCGCGTGAAGTTCCACTTCATCCAGGTCGGGAAACCCGCGCCGCCGCGACCGCGCAGCCCCGAGGTCTTGAGCTCGGAGATCACGTCCTGGGGCGACAGGTCAAAAAGGACCCTCTCGAGCGCGACGTAGCCTTCGCGCGAGATGTACTCGGAAATCTCCTCGGGATCGATGAATCCGCAGTTTCGAAGCACCACGCGGAACTGCTTCTGGTAGAAGCTGATGTCGTCGACGCGCGCGTGTTCCTTGCTCTGCTCTTCCTTGTAGAGCAACCGCGTCACCGGCCGCCCCTTGACGATGTGCTCGCTGATCAGCTCGGCGGCGTCTTCGGGCGTCACTTCGACGTAGAAGCTCTCTTCGGGGAGAATCTTCACGATCGGACCCTGCGCGCAGAAACCGAAGCATCCTGTCTTGACGACCTGAACGGCGTGCGTCAGGTCGTGTGTCTCGGTCTCGCGCTGGAGCGCGCGGTAGATTGCGTCGGCTTTGTTGCTCTCGCACCCGGTCCCGCCGCAGACGAGTATGTAGTGCTGATACGCCATCTACTGCTCCTTCCGTTCGAGGATGTCGGCCGCCGGGCGGTCGAACACGTGTTCATCGACGAGCGTCTTGTTCATGATGTGCGAGCGCACGATCTCCCCGGCGACCTTTGGCGTAACCTTCCCGTAGATCACCGTCGGCATGTCGGCCATGCGGACTTCGACGGTAGGCTCGGCGTGATCGAGCCCCAGGCTGCCCGTCTGACGCAGGCTGACGTTCGTCAGCCCGTGCTGTTCGAGCTCGGCGAGGAACGCGGAGAGCGTATTCTTCGCACCGGCGGCGATCCCGCTCGTGCCCATTCCGACGATGATCTGCACCGTCTTGTTGTCGGCGTCGCGCATCTCAAGCTCACGCCGCTTCTGATCGCGCATCGCGCGCAGATCGTCAAGACTCATCTTTGCCATACCGCTTCCTCCTGACTCCTGATGTATGCGATCAGCAGCCGTAATGATTCCGGGTCTTCCAGGTCGCCCAGAGCGTCTTCGACTTCGCTTCGACGCAGCGTATAGCCGTCGTCGATCGCGACCCGATCGATAACCACTTCCCGGGGACCCGTAACCGCGAGCGCGTACGCGAAGCACTCGCTCAGATCCCCATGCGCCGGCAGATCGACGTGATCGACCGGCAATAGGACCGCGACCACCGTGCCGCGTCCCGGCTCGCTGTCCAGACGAAACTCTCCGCCAACGCTGTCGACGGTCTGCACCAGAAAGGGCAGTCCCAGCCCGACCTTACGGGTCGGATGCGCAACGCCGTCGGTGTAGAACGGCGACAGCGCGCGCTGCTGCGTCTCCTCAGACATCCCGCTCCCGTCGTCGGCGACCTTGATATCGAGCGCACCGTCGCGCTCTGCCCAGCGGACTGCGATCGTGGCGGCCTTCGCGTTCACCGCGTTATGGACCAGGTCGAGCAGGAGATCGGCGAGCGATGCGTGCACTACCCTTCCGCGCGATGCGCCGCGATGATCTCGGGGAGCTTCGCCTTCGTCACCTTCCCGTACACGTCGTCGTTGACCATCAGCACCGGGGCCAAACCGCAGCACCCGACGCACCGCACCGCCTCCATGCTGAACTCCCCGTCGTCGGTGACCTGGTTCGTCCCGATACCCAGGAGGTTCTCGAGCTCGAGGATCAGATCCTCACCGCCCTTGAGGTAGCACGCGGTTCCCATACAGACCGCGATCTTGTTCCTGCCGCGTTTCTCCAGCTTGAAGAAGTGGTAGAACGTGATCACGCCGTAGATCTTCGCGAGCGGCACGTCGATCTCGTGCGCGAGTTCGAGC